>JACQDG010000021.1 GCA_016201185.1 Acidobacteriota bacterium
GGAGAGACTATGGTTCGAACGGTCGAAGCTGTGATCGATGAGCAAGGCAACGTCCGCCTGCTCGATCCCTTGCAACTCCCATCGGCCCGCCGTGCGCTTGTGATGATCTTAGAGGAACGCCCAGTTGCCGGCGCGCCCGAGAGCGCCCTGCTGAGCGAGGCTGCGCTTGGGAAGGATTGGAACCGTCCGGAGGAGGACCAGGCGTGGTCCCACCTGCAGCAGGTGCGGTAGTCCTGGTGCGCTTTCCCTTCTCCGACCTGTCGCAGACAAAGCTGCGCCCGGTCGTGGTTCTTGCCGCCGCTGGCCGAGGGGACTGGATCTTGTGCCAGGGCTCGAAGACGCCAGCTTCGCCACTGGTTCGTTGCGCATCACAAGCTATGCGCGTCCGGGCAAGCTTTTCACCGCCAGCCGGGATTTGATCGTGGCCAGGTTGGCAAGCTGAAGCCGGAGCCATTCCGGCGAATCATCGATTCGGTGGTAGCCCTTCTGCGTAGCGGTGGTTCGCAATGAGCGTCCTCACGCCCAACTGGCCCACCGCCCCGTAGGGGCCCTCGCTCGAGCTCGCCGCTCGGATGCATGAACGTCCTTTTGGTCGAGTCACCCTCCTTTCCATAAAATTCTCCCCATCCCTCCAACCACTTACCCCCCCCTCTGGAAACCGCGCTCGTGCAGCAAATGGTCATGGCCGCCTGGCGCCTGCGCCGCCTCCGCCGCGTCGAAACCGGCTTCTTCAACCAGCGCATCATCGACCTGCTCGACGACGCTCCCGAGCGCTACCACGACTTCACTGCGTCCGATTGCATCACTCTCGCTTTTCGCAGGGATATTTACGACTCCGACACCGTCGCCAGGCTCGTCCGCTACGAGGCCAGGATCGAGCGCTCCTTCTACCGCGCCCTCCACGAGATCCAGCGCCTCCAGGCCCGCCGTGCCGGCCTCGACGTTCCTGTCCCCGGCTCCGCCGATGCCAGTTTGACCATCGCCGGCCATGCCTCCACCCCCGGTTCCGCTCCCCGCCAAAACACATTTTTGCCAAACAAAGCCAATCCCGGAATCGGACACCCGCCCCGCCGCCCCGCTCGGAAATTTCTGATAACATGGGGGAGATATGGAAGAACCGTTGAATACGCCACCCGAGCCGCGATCCGGAGCGACCGTGGAAACCCCGGCTGCTCCGCCCGAGGAAACGGCGTCCCTCATCGAGAGCCTCACCGCCGAGCGGGACAAGGCTTTGGCCGAAAAAGAGGAGCTCTGGGATCGCTTCGTCCGCAAGCAGGCGGAGCTCGAAAATTTCCGCAAGCGGATGTTGCGGGAAAAGGAGGAGGTTCTCCAGTTTGCGGCCATGGAGTCCATCCGCTCCCTGCTCCCGGTGCTGGATGATTTCGAGCGGGCCCTCGAGGCGCCCGCCGAAGGAGAGGACTACCGCCAGGGCATCGAGCTGATCTACAAGCGCCTCTACGACACCCTGGTCGAGGCCGGGCTGACGCCCATCGAGTCGGTGGGAAAGAAATTCGATCCCCACTCCCATCAGGCCGTCGACACGGTGAATAGCGAGGAGCACAAAGACCACACCGTGGTGGAGGAGTACCGGCGGGGATACGAGTTTAAGGGCCGCCTGCTGCGGCCGGCCATGGTGAAGGTGGCGGTGCGGGAATAGCCAACTGTGGAGAAGCGCGACTATTACCAGATCCTGGGGCTGGGGCGCAGCGCAAGCGACCAGGAAATTAAGAGCGCCTACCGCAAAATGGCGCTGAAGTATCACCCGGACCGCAATCCCAGCAATTCGGAAGCCGAGGAGCGCTTCAAGGAAGCGGCCGAGGCTTACAGTGTGCTAAGCGATGCGCAGAAGCGCGCTACCTATGACCAGTTTGGTCACCCGGGCTTGGCTGGGGCCGGCGTCGGCGGATTCGACCCCGGCGCCTTTGCCGACTTCGCCGACATCTTCGGCGACTTCTTCGGCTTCGGCGACCTGTTCGGGACGGGTGGCCGCCGCCGCTCCGCCGCCCAGCGCGGGGCCGACTTGCGCTACGACCTGGAAATCGACTTCGCGGACGCCGTCTTCGGCCTCAATACGGAAATCAAGTTCCCCCGGATGGAGGCCTGCTCGCGCTGCTCCGGCCGTGGCGCCGAGCCGGGCACGGGGCCGACGCCCTGCGTCACCTGCGGAGGCCGCGGCCAGGTCCGCTACCAGCAGGGCTTCTTCTCCATCAGCCGCACCTGCTCCGCCTGCCGGGGCGCCGGCCAGGTGATCTCCCGTCCTTGCACCCGTTGCCGCGGCGAAGGCCGCACCCGTGTGGAGCGCAAGCTGAAAGTCAACATCCCGCCCGGCGTGGACAACGGCACCCGCCTCCGCCTGGCCGGCGAAGGCGAGCCCGGCCTGAACGGCGGCTCCACCGGTGACCTCTATGTCGTGCTGAAGGTGACGGACCATCCCATCTTCGAGCGCGAGGACCTGCACCTGCACTGCAACATCCCGGTCAATGTGGCCCAGGCCGTGCTAGGCGCCGAGATCCTTGTGTCAACGCTCGAGGGCCAGGAGAACGTCAAGCTGCCCCCCGGCCTCCAGACCGGCGCCCAGTTCCGCCTCCGAGGCAAAGGCGTCCCCAGTCTCAACGGGCAGGGCCGCGGTGACCTGGTCCTGCACATTAAAGTGGTCGTTCCCACCCGCCTCAGCCGCGAGCAGAGAAAACTTTTCGAGCAGTTGATGAATTTGCTTCCCGCGGAAAACAAGCCGTCCGAGAAGGGGATTTTCGAGCGCGTCAAGGACTACTTCGTCCAGTAAGCGCGGCCCCCAGCCGCTCCAGGTCCTCTTCGGAATTAAAAAAGTGCGGCGAAACGCGCAGATAACCGTGCCGCGCCGCGACGACCACTTTCTGCTTCCGCAGCTCGACGGCCAGGCGGGAAGCGTCGGCGCCGGGGAACTCCGCGGCCAGGATCGGGGAGTCGTAGTAAGACAAACGGTCGCAAAGCAGCCTGGCCCCGGCTTTCCGCAAAACCTCGCGGCAGCACTCGCCTAATTCCTTCACCCGTTTTTCAATCTCCGCCGGGCCGAGCTCGAGCATCATCTCCAGCACCGCGCCCATAGCGTAAATGCCGGGGAAGTTTTGCAGCCCGCCTTCGTACTTTTGCGCCTCCGCCGGCAGTTCCGGCGGGCCGTGGTGCAGCACGTCCACCTGGCGCCAGTCCTTGTGGCTCCGCCAGCTATAGACGCAGGGCTCGAGCCACTCCCGCACTTCCGGCCGGACGTAGGCGAAACCGATGCCGGCCGGCGTCAGCAGCCACTTGTAGCCATGGGCCGCCACCACGTCGGCCTGCACCCGGCTCACGTCCAGCCGCAGCGCGCCCAGGCCCTGTGTGGCGTCCAGGTAAAACCCCACCCCGCGCCGGCGCAGGTAGTCGCCGATCTCCTCCACCGGTGGGCGCAGGCCGGTCGAGTAGTTCACCGCGCTCATCAGCACCAGCCGCGTCCGAGCGTCAATCGCCGCGCAAAAGCGGTCCAGCGAGAACTCCCCTCCCTCGAGCGGAACCTCGACGAACTCCGCTCCTCGGCGCGCCAGCACGTGGCCGAAATAGGTATTGTTCGGGAATTCGTCCTCCAGCGCCACCACCCGGTCGCCCGGCTTTAACTTGAGCCCCTGCACCATCCACCCCAGCGCCGTCGCGGTGTTGGGAATGAAAGCGATGTCCGCCGGCGCGGCGCCGATCAGCGCGGCCGCCATTTCCCGCACCCGGTCGGCGTCGTCGAACCAGGAGACAAAATCCACGCAGGCCTGCTCGTCCCTCCGCCGGTTGTGGCGCTCCATCGCCTCGAGCGCGCAGCGCGGCAACGGACCGAAGGAAGCGCTGTTCAGGTACACCCACTCTTGCAGCACCGGGAACTGCTCGCGCACGTTGCCCCACTCGATGTTCATGTTCCTCCTCAGTAAATTGGCGCTTCTCCCGGCGGGCGGGTCTTCCACCGGCGGTGAATCCACAGCCACTGGTCCGGATATTGCCGGATGATTTCCTCGAGCACTTTGTGCGTCCGCTGGGTGTTGATCGTGACGTCCGCCTCCGGGTCGCCCGTTTGCTTCATCTCGATGGGCGGCCAGAAGCGCAGCACGTACCGCCGTTCTTTCTGCTCCCACAATGCGAAGCCGGGCAGCACCACGGCCCCGGTGCGCAGCGCGATCTTCACCAGACCCGTCGAGGCGCAGGCCTGCACTCCGAAAAAGTCAACGAAGGCCCCGTTTTCCGGCGAGGCGTTCTGGTCGATCAGCATGCCTACGGCATGATTGGCGCGCAGCGCCTCGAGAATCCGCCGGGGCGTTTCGGTCTTCTCGATGATGCGGTTGCCGGAAAAGGTCCGATAGCAAGCCACCAGGCGGTCCAGGTACGGGTTGTCGAGCGACCGCACGACAATGTGCAGCGGATACCCGTAGAGGCCGTGAGCCAGCGCGCTCAGCTCCCAGTTGCCCACGTGCGCCGTCAAGAACAGAATCCCGCGCCCGCACTCCCAGGCCTTCTTGAAATGCTCGAAGCCCTCGTAGCGGATCCACTGCTCGATGTTAGTGCGGCTGAGCCGCGGAAAACGGGCGAAGGCCAGCAACGATCGTCCCAGCGACCGGTAAACCCCTTTCACGATGGCCTCGCGCTGTGCCTCGCTGAGCTCCGGCATGGCCATCGCAAGATTCCGCCGGGCCACCCGGACCAACCGCGGCGTCGCCAGGCGCAGCAGTCCGGCCAGCGCGCGCGCCTTCAGGCGCGCCAGCGGCAGCGGCAGAATCTCCAGCGTTTTTAGAACCGGCCATACCAGCGCCCACTCGGTCAGGTCGCGGAGCGCACCGTGTTTCGACATGGCAAGTCCTCAATATACCAGCCGGTCCCCCGTCGTCCCGCTTTCCCGAAACGATACACTGTGGGGGTGCGTTTCTGGATCGCCGCCCTGCCGGCCGCCTACTTTCTGTTCTTCTTCGAGCTCACCGGCATGGGCCTCGTCGGGCCGGATGAGCCGCGCTACGCCTGGATCGGCCGGGCCATGGCTCAATCGGGCGACTGGGTAACGCCGCGGCTTTGGGGCGAACCTTGGTTTGAAAAGCCCGCCCTCCTTTACTGGATGACCGCCGCCGGCTTTGGTACCGGTCTCGGCGACGACTGGGCGCCGCGACTCCCCGCGGCCCTCCTGAGCATGGCGTTTCTGCTCTTGTTCTATTTCCGGCTGAAAGCCGAGTTTAGCCCCCGTGCCGCCGGATACGCCAGTGCCGTCCTCGCCACATCAGCCGGGTGGGTGGCTTATAGCCACGCTGCCGTCTTCGATCTGCCGCTGAGCGCCGCGTTCGGCGCCGCCATGCTCCTGCTGTTGCCGGCGCTCGAGCGGCCGAAGGAGAAGAACCTGGTCGCTTTTGCCGCGCTCCTGGGAATTTCCGCGCTGGCCAAGGGCCTGGTAGGGCCGGTGTTGGCGGGCTTGACGCTGCTCTGCTGGACCGCCCGGAGGGGGACGCGCCTTGTGCGCGACCTGGCCCGGCCGTGGCCGCTCCTCGCTTTCGCCGCGACGGCCGTTCCCTGGTTCGCTCTGTGCTATGCCCGCAACGGTCCGGTCTTCTTAGAGGAGTTCTTCTGGCGGCACCATTTCGCCCGCTATCTGGCCGGGGCGCTAGAGCACAACCAGCCGCTTTGGTATTTTCTGCCGGTGACGGCCGGTTTTCTTCTGCCCTGGACGCCGCTGGTAGCTTTACTCGGTCGGGCCGGCCTGTGGCGCGAGCCCCGGGCATACTTTCTGGCTTCGTGGGCCGCCGTAACGCTGGTGTTCTTTTCGCTCTCGCAGGATAAGTTGCCTGCGTATGTGCTTCCGGCGCTGCCGGCGCTGGCCGCGCTGGCCGGCATCGCCCTGGCCGACCAACGACCGGCCCGCGTAGCGCTGGTTGTCTGTGCCGCCTTGCTGGCGCTGGCGCCGGCCGCTGCGGCCGGCCTGCCCACGGCTCTCGAAAGCGGTTTGCTCGGCGCCTTGAAACAGGCCCGTTTTTCCTGGCCCGCCTTTGCAGTCGTGGCGGCCTTGTGCGTGGGAGTCTGGGCCGCCGAGCGCGCCGGCCGCCGCGCGGCCGCCGTCGCCGGCATTGCCCTTTGCGCCGTCGCCGGCTACGCCTGGATCAAGCACAGCGCCTTCCCCGCCATCGACCGCCGCGCCGGCACCCGTACCTTCTGGCGCCAGGTGGAAGCACAGCGGGATTCGATCTGCCTGGGCCAGTTGCGCCGCCACGTGGTGTACGGGTTGAGCTACTACGCCGGCCGGCGCCTTCCCAGTTGCGAGGAAGCGCCCATGCCTCTGCGCGTCGAATCCGACGGCGAGCTGACCTTGCGGCGTGTGCTATTTTGAAAACATGAGGCGAGTCTTTCTCTCTGGGTTGCTCTTGTGCTCTGTTCTTTTTGCTGAGCCGTTGTTCGCGCCGCTGGCCGGCCGGCCGCCCCATCCGCCGCAGAACCCGCCCACGCAGGCCAAGATCGAGCTTGGCAAAAAGCTCTTTTTTGACAACCGCCTTTCCGGTCCGAGCAACCGCAGTTGCGGCACCTGCCACCGTCCCGAGCTGCTGTTTTCCGATGGTCTTTCCCGCGCCTGGGGATTGCGCGAGTACGAGCTGCGGCGGCGCACTCCCACCCTTTACAACGTCGGCTGGCAGGCCCGGATGTTCGCCGACATGCGCGCCGCCACGCTCGAGGAGCAGGCGGCGTTTCCGCTGCGGGCCGAGCAGGAAATGGACCTGTCGCCTTCCGACGCTGTCGAGCGGCTGCGCCGCGACGCTGAGCTGCAGAAGCTTTTCCAGGCCGCTTTCCCCGGCCGCGAGATGAGCTGGGATCTGGTGGCCGAGGCCATCGCTTCCTACGAGCGGACCCTGGTTTCCTACGATAGCGACCTCGACCGCTATCTTCTGGGCGACCGCTCGGCCATGAGTCCCGCCGCCCTCCGCGGCATGGAGGTGTTCACCAAAGCCGGCTGCGCCGGCTGCCACAACGGGCCGCTGCTTTCCGATCAAAAGCTTCACTACATCGGCGTCCCGGAACTGACCGGCGACTCGCCCCAGGGCACTCCCTACAAAACCCCTTCTCTGCGGGACGTCGCCCAGCGTGCCTCCTATATGCACAACGGCCGCTTTCGCAGCCTCGATGCCGTGCTGGAGTTTTATCAGGGGGTCGGCCGTGCCGAGAGCCCGCAGGGCGAGGCGCCGCCGCTCGAGATCGCCGACCGGCAAAAGGCCGACCTGTTAGCTTTCTTCCGCGCCCTGACGGGCCGGGTGTTCTCGGTCGAAGGGCAATAGCCCTCAAGCTCTTTTTTTGCGTTTCAACAGCAGCTTGTCGCGGTAGGCGAGAACGGTTTCCCCTTCCTGGTTGAGGACGCTCGTCTCGAAAGTCACCAGGCCGCGTTCCTCGTCTTTTTCCTTCTTTTCGACCACGCGCTTCTCGAGCCGGACGGTATCGCCGATGAATACCGGCTTGGTGAAGCGCAGCCTGTCGACCCCGTAGAAGGCGATCACCGTTTCGTTGATCAGCTCCATCTGGGCCGCCAGGCCCGTGGCCATGCTAAAGACCAGCGCGCCGGGAGCGATCCGCGCCCCGAAGACCGACAATCGGGCATATTCTTCATTAGTATGCAGCTCGATGAAGTCGCCCGAAAGCCCGGCGAACGCCACCAGATGCGCCTCGGTGACCGTCCGCCCGCGCGACCGGAAATTCTGCCCCACCTCGAAATCTTCAAAGTAGCGGCTCAAGCGCCCCCTAGCTTACCACCATCGTCCCCGTCAGCTCGTTGCTCACGAGGCCGATGCGATTCTCAATCGTAGTCGCGTGAAGTTTACCCCAACTTTTCAATGGGACGCAATAGGATGCCCTGCCGATTACGCCGGCTCCTGCTGCGTCATACAGTGCAGGGTTCCCAGCCCCCATACCAGATCGACGCTGTGGATGCCCACCACGCGCCGGTCGGGAAACAGCTCTGCTAAAGTTGCCAGCGCCACGCGGTCCCGGGAATCATGAAAGGTAGGAACAAGCACGACACCGTTGGCAATGTAGAAGTTGGCGTAACTCGCCGGCAGCCGTTGCCCGTCGAAATAGAGCGGCGCAGGCATGGGGAGGGGCACGACCCGCAGGGGCGTGCCGTCCTGGTCTTTCATGGAGCGCAGCAGCTCCAGATTTTCCTGGAGCGGCTCGTAAGCGGTTAGGCTCGACGGCCGCCACCACCGTGGAGTGATCGACGAAGCGGGCGATGTCGTCGATGTGGCCGTGGGTGTCGTCACCGGCGATTCCCCGGCGCAGCCACAGAATATGCCGGATACCTAGATACTTGGAAAACGCCTTCTCCAGCTCCGTCCGCCCCAGCCCGGGATTCCGCTGCTGGACGGGGCTCAGCAGGCACTCCTCGGTGGTCAGCAGCGTCCCGCGCCCATTGAGGTCAATCGCGCCTCCCTCGAGAACAATCCCCGGCTCGAGGAGCCGCAGCCGCATCTTGCGCGCCGCGCGGGCTGCGATCCGGTTATCTTGCCGCCAGTTCGAATACTTGGCCCATCCATTGAAGCGCCAGTTGGCGATGGCGAAAGCGTTACCTCGCTTGACGAACATCGGCCCATAATCTCGGGTCCAGGATCGGTCGGTGGGGAAACGGAAGCAATCCACCTGCCGGAGGTCCACCCCGGCCCGCGACACGATCCGGGCGACCCCTGCCGGATCCATCGTGATAATCCGCACCCGCTCGCTGCCGTGCAGATGTCGGACGATCTCCGCGTAAATCCACGGAATGGGAGCGAACTTGCCGGGCCAGTCCTGCCGATTGTGGGGCCAGGCGATCCAGGTGGCGCGGTGGGGCTCCCACTCGGCCGGCATGCGCCAGCCGGAGGGCTTCGGAGAGGGTTTTGTGCGCCCGGCGGAGGAAGCGGATGAGGGCATCGGCGAGCTTCGGCTCAATCGATCAGGCGGGATGTCAGCGGCCCATAAGTATCTATACGACGATCGCGCAGGAAGGGCCAATTCCGCCGCACCTCCTCCACCCGCCGCGGATCGCATTCCCCGTACAGGGTCTCTTCCCGGTCGTGCGACGCCTGGGCGATCACCACCCCGAAGGGGTCGCATAGGAACGAGCCGCCGAAAAACTCCAGCCCTCCGCCGGGCGGCCCTTCATGGCCCACGCGGTTCACCGCGGCTACATAGATCCCGTTGGCAATGGCGTGCCCGCGCTGGATGGTCTTCCAGGCGTCGTACTGCGCCTGCCCGTACTGCTGCTTTTCGTTCGGGTGCCAGCCGATGGCAGTAGGGTAAAACAGCGCCTGGGCCCCGCCCAGCGCCGTCAGGCGCGCCGCTTCCGGGTACCACTGGTCCCAACAGACCAGCGCGCCGAGGTGCGCGAATCGCGTGTGGAAGACCGGGTAGCCCAAATCGCCGGGGGTGAAGTAATACTTCTCGTAGTAGAGCGGGTCGTCGGGAATGTGGGTCTTGCGATACAGGCCGGCCACCGCGCCGTCGGCGTCGATCACGGCCGCGGTGTTGTGATAGATACCCGGGGCGCGGCGCTCAAAAATGGAGCCGATGACGACAACCCCGTGCTGCCGCCCCGCGGCCGCCAGGGCTTCGCTCGTGGGCCCCGGAATCGGCTCGGCCAGATCGAAGTTCGCCGCATCTTCACGCTGGCAGAAGTATTGAAACCGGAACAGCTCCTGGAGGCAAACCACCTGCGCCCCGTGACGGGCCGCCTCGCCAATCCGCTCGACCGCCCGCGCCAGATTCTCTGCCGGGTCGGTGGAACACGCCATCTGAATCAGCCCGACGGAGAATTTACTTCGCGCCTCGGTCGTCACGGTATCAGGTAGAAATTCCCGTCCCGTCCCGTGAAGCCCCCGGGCCGGGAATTATGGGTCAGGTGCTTCTCCACCCCATCTAGCGCTTTGCCGCTCGCTGCGGTGAGATGCCAGTGCACCTCCATCCCCTCGGTCCAGGCCAGCAGGCGATCGCCGGAAGCATTGGCGAGCAGGAGAGGGAAGTTTCGGTTCCCAGCGCGCGGTAGGGGCGCCGCCTGGCGCGGCCCGTCCCCCAGCCGGAAGTAAACCTCGCCCTGGCTCATCCAGGCGACGGCGGGCAGCGCTGCGGTCGTGTCTACGAGCAGGTCCGCCCCGGACATCGGGCAGGCCACCAGCTTCCATCCGTCCTTGTGCACCTCATGCCAGGTGAAGCGCCGGCCGTCGCGGCTTGCGGCCAGTTGCATGTCCCGGAGCGCTTCATAGCCGCCGCGAAACGCGACCCACAGCGTTCCTTGCTTGTCGATCGTCGCAGCCAGGTTGCAGCAGGCGCAGGCCCGCCCAGGGTACCCGCTTTTCATTTCCTCGCTCGGGGCAAAGGTGACGCCGTTGTCTTCGGAGCGGGCAAAAAAGATGGCGTTGGCCACGGGGCTCCTGGGATCCTCCGGCAAGCGGCTGTCGAGCCATAACACGAACACGCGCCCGCGCGAATCGGCGGCGATCGCTGTCCCGTCCACGGCCGAGCCCGCCTCGTTCAGGTTGCGCTCCGGCAAGAACTTGCCGCTTTCCAGCAGCGTATAGTAAGCCCCTTTGCCCGCCGGCCCGATCCAGGCCACGTGCACCGACTCACTTCCGCCCAGCGCGATCCTCGGCCCGCGCTCCCGCCCCACGGAGACCACCCTGTCCCTGGTGTTGACGCGCAGCGGAGCGGAAAACGTCCGGCCGTTGTCGGCCGACTTCACGTAGTAGCCGTTGCCCTCCCGCCCGTAGACCACATGGACCACGCCCTTCGAATCCACCGCGGCGTGGGGCGCAATGCCGCCGCCAGGGATCAGCACGGTCATCACCCCGGCCGCCTCTAAGTTCCCGGCGGCAAGCAATAAGATCACTGCAATCTCACGCACAGCTCGATTATACCGAGGCTGTTGTAAAATCGTTTCTCCATGTCCGACATGCTGAGTTACGCCCGCGGGCCAGAAGCGCCGATTCTGGAAAAGACCATCGCCCAGGCGCTCGAGGACTCGGCCGCCCGATTTCCGGATCGCGAAGCCCTGGTAGCGCGCCATCAAGAGGCGCGGCTCACCTATCGTGAACTGGCGGCTCGCGTGGAAGAAACCGCTCGCGGCCTGGCCGGGCTGGGCCTGAAGCCGGGTGACCGCGCGGGCGTGTGGGCCACGAGTTGCGTCGAGTGGGTGTTGCTGCAGCTTGCCTGCTCCCGCGCCGGCGTTGTGCTGGTCAATGTGAATCCCGCCTACCGCTCCCACGAGCTGGCCTTCGTCCTGCGCAAGTCCGGCATGCGCGCGCTGTTCCTAAACGAGAAAGACGCCCGGGCCAATTATCGTCAGATCCTCGAGGAATCCCGCGCCGGTGGCGGCGAGGCCCTGGAGCACGTCGTCCATCTGGGCACGGAAGCCTGGGACGGGATGCTCGCGAACGGCACAAACATAACCTGGGAGCCTCCCGCCCCGGAGGACGTCACCAACATCCAGTACACCTCCGGCACCACCGGTTCCCCCAAGGGCGTCCTGCTCACCCATCGCAACTTGGTCAACAATGCCTGGGTGATGGCGAACGCGCTGCACCTCTCCGGCGAGGACCGCATCTGCGTTCCGGTACCGCTCTACCATTGCTTCGGCTGCGTGATCGGAACGCTGGTGGCGGTGGTGAGCGGCGTGACCATGATCCTGCCCGCGGGGCAATTCGATCCCCTCGCCACGCTGGAAGCCGTCCATCAGGAGCGCGCCACGGTGCTTTACGGGGTCCCGACCATGTTCATCGCCGAGCTGGAGCACCCCGAGTTCGCGCGCTTCGACCTCGCTTCGCTGCGGACCGGCATCATGGCCGGAGCCCCTTGTCCCATCGAGGTGATGAAGCGCGTGGTGGACCAGATGCACTGCCGCGAGATGACCATCGCCTACGGCCAGACCGAAACTTCGCCGGGGATCACCATGTCCCACGTGGACGACAGCCTGGAGCTGCGCGTCTCCACCGTCGGCTGCCCTCTGGCCAACACGGAGGTGAAGATCGTCTCGCTCTCCACGGGCGAAACGGTTCCGGTGCGCCAGCAGGGCGAGCTTTGCACGCGTGGCTACCATGTAATGAAGGGGTACGACCAGGAGCCGGAGGCCACACGCCGCGCCATCGACGAGGAGGGCTGGTTACACACCGGCGATCTCGCGACTATGCAGCCCAACGGCTACTTCCGCATCACCGGCCGCGCCAAGGAGATGATCATCCGGGGCGGGGAAAACATCTACCCGCGCGAGGTCGAGGAATTCCTCTACACCAACCCCAAGATAGCCGACGTTTATGTCGTAGGGTTACCCGATATTAAGCTGGGCGAAACGGTGCTGGCCTGGGTCCGGCTCAAGGCGGGCGAGACAGCCACGGAGGAGGAGATCCGCGAGTTCTGCCGCGGCAAGATCGCCCACTTCAAGATCCCGCAGTACATTCGCTTTGTTGACTCCTTCCCCATGACCGTCACCGGCAAGGTGCAAAAGTTCCGCATCCGCCAGGAGGAGATCCGAGCGCGCGGCCTGGAGCAGGCGGCCAAGATCGAGACGGCTTGAAAGATTGGCGTTCCGTGCCGGCTAATACAGCGGCTGCTTCCGGGGATCGATCCCGGACTTGCCCAGCGATTGCAGCAGCGGCCGCGCCCCGGCGGCCATCAGGCCCAATTCGCTCGCGGCCTGAAAGAACTGGAACCCTTCTTTGACATACCGCTGCACTTCCTCCGGGCTGCCGGCCGGCCGTCCCACCGGGATGTTGTGCCGCTTGGCGGCGGCGAGGACCTTGGCGATGGCCTCCTGCTCTTTGGGATGGTCCAGTTGGCCGCCGACCCCGAGAGAGTAGGAAAGGTCATTCACCCCGATAAACATCACATCGATGCCTGGAGTCGAGGCGATCTGCCCAATGTTCTCTATGGCCCGGGCCTGCTCGATGATGATGATGACCATTACGTTCTTGTCGGCAAACTGAGGGTAGCCCTCCGGCGCCGGCCAGCGGAACATGGCCAGACCCGGTCCGAAGCCGCGCCCGCCCTCCGGGCCGTACCTACAGGCCGCCACCGCCTGCCGTGCCAGTTCCGGGGTCGAAGTGAAGGGGAAGATCACGCCCAGGCTGCCCTGGTCGAGCACCCGCTTGGCCGTCCACAGCTCGTTCACCGGCACGCGCGTGATCGGCATGGCCTTCAGTCCCCGCGTGGCCAGGATCATGTTGCGCAGCGTCTCGAGAGTAATCGGGCTGTGCTCCATCTCGATCCACAGGAAATCGAACCCCATGTTGGCGGCATGCGCAGCCACATCCGGGCTGGCCACGGTGATGGTGGCCCCCACCACCGGCTTGCCCTCCCTAAGCAGCTTCTTGACGGGATTCTCCCATTCCGTCTGCGCCTCCATCACTCCGGCAGCCAGCAACATGAATGCGAACACGACGCGTGCTTTCATAACCCCTCCTTGAACGCCAGAGTAGAAAGGTACTTGCTTCGGCGTTCATTTGTCCAGTAGAATCAGGCAAGCCAGGGGGGAGAAGCTGAAAATTCTTCGGCGAAAATCCCGCCCGGCGCGCATTTACTATTTGCTATGGCCACTCGCAAAAGTTCCGGAAGCAAGACTCCAGCACGCCGCCGCCCGGCTCGTTCCCCGAGGGTCGTTCTCTTGGTTGGAACGCGCAAAGGCGCGTTCTTTTATTCGAGCGACGCCACCCGCAGGAAATGGAAGGTCGATGGGCCGCATTCCCTGGGCCAGATCGTCCACCACCTGGTGCTCGACCCCCGCGACGGCCGCACCCTACTGATGGCCGCGCGCACCGGCCATCTCGGCCCCACCGTCTTCCGCTCCACGAACTGGGGAAAAAGCTGGCAGGAAGCTAAGCAGCCGCCGGCTTTCAAGAAAGCCCCGGAAGGCCAGACTGGCCGCGCCGTGGATCACGTCTTTTGGCTGACCCCCGGCCACCCAAGCCAGCCAGGCGTTTGGTACGCCGGCACCTCGCCCCAGGGCCTGTTTCGCTCCGAGGACGGCGGCGTCACCTGGAACGGCGTGGCCGGCTTCAACGAGCATCCCATGCTGCCGAAATGGAGTGGCGGCCCGGGCGACGGCACTCCGGACGGTCCCAAGCTCCACTCCATCCTTGTCGATCCGCGCGATCCGGCACACATGTACCTCGGCATGTCGAGCGGCGGCGTGTTCGAAACTCTGGATGCCTGCGCCTCCTGGCGCCCGCTGAACAAGGGCCTGGTCGCCGACTTTCTGCCGGAAAAGGACGCCGAGTACGGCCACGACCCGCACTGCATGGCCCTGCACCCGCTCCGGCCCGACCGCCTCTACCAGGAGAACCACTGCGGCGTCTACCGACTCGACCGCCCCGGGGAGGTCTGGCAGCGCATCGGCTTGAACCTGCCCAAAAAGATCGGCGACATCGGCTTCCCCATCGTCCTCCACCCGCGCGACCCGGACACGGTCTGGGTCTTCCCCATGGACGGGACCACCGTCTGGCCGCGCACCAGTCCCGGCGGCCGCCCGGCTGTGTATTGTTCGCGGGATGCCGGCAAAACCTGGAAGCGCCAGGACCAGGGACTGCCCCGCGAGCACGCCTGGTTTACCGTCAAGCGCCAGGCCTTCGCCGCCGATGATGGCGATCCCGCGGGCCTCTACTTCGGCGCCACCAGCGGCGAAATCTGGATGAGCGACAATGAGGGCCGAAGCTGGCGCTTCATCGCCTCCCATCTGCCGCACATCTATTCGGTGGTCACGGCAAGGACAACGTCATGCAAGTCCTGATCCCCTCCCCCCTGCATTCCTACACCGGCGGTCGCTCTCAGGTGGAGGCCGCCGGCCACACGCTCGCCGAGGTCCTCGCCCATCTCGACGCCCGTTACCCCGGCATCCGCTTCCGGGTGATCGACGAGCAGGACCGCATCCGCCCGCACATTAAGTTCTTTGTCGGCGGCGAGCTCGCGCCCGCCATCGCGCGCCCGATCCGCAAGGGGGAAGAAGTTCAAATCATCTGCGCCTTGAGCGGAGGTTAGGGCCGGTCATTATTAACTTCCGTGCCATAATTGTCTTTCCCGCCTTTCGCCGGCTTCCCCCCGGCGGTACCCCCAAAAAAGCTTAAATTAGGAGGCGCCATGAAAACCGTGCAATCCGCCTTGCTGTTTCTTCTATCCGCCACCCTCGCCCTTGCTCAGGCCCCCCGGCTCGCCGTCATCAAAGCCGGGCGCGTCGTCGATCCGCAGACCGCCATCGTCGCCGCGAACCAGAAGATCCTCATCGAGAACGACAAGATCAAAAGCATCGGCGCGAACTTCCAGCCGCCCGCCGGCGCCGCCGTCATCGATCTTTCCGGCCTTACCGTGTTGCCCGGGCTGATGGACTGCCACACGCACCTCTGCGTCGCCCCGGTCCGAATCACCCGGGGCATGTTCGATAACTTTCCGGTCCCGGTCCGCTGGGACGCCGGCGGCTGGCCCGGCTTCTATCTCACCATCTTGCTGAACCCCACCGGTTACCGCGCCATCCATGGCGTGGCGCATGCCCGCGAAATGCTCGAGAGCGGCTTTACCACCGTCCGCGACCTCGGCCATGCCGGTAACTATGCCGACACGGACCTGCGACGCGCCATCGAGGAGGACCTGATCCCCGGACCGACCATCCTCAATTCCGGCAAGAAAATCTCTCCTTATGGCGGCCAGATGACCCTCCAGCCCGACTTGCGCGAGCACGGCAACCCCGATTACCTGTTCGCCGACACGCGCGACGAGATGCGCAAGGCGATCCGTGAAAACGTCCATTACGGCGCCCGCGTGATCAAGATTGTGGTGGCCGGCCAGCGCTACGAGTATTCGACCGAAGACATCCGGTTTATCGTGGAGGAAGCTGCCCGGGCGGGCCTGAAGGTCTCCGCCGATTGCGCCACGCGAACCGCCTCCCGCCATGCTGCCGAGGCCGGCCTTGCCTCCATCGAGCATGCCATCGACATGGAGGAGAAGGACTTCGCGGTGGCCAAACGGAACAACGTGGCTCTCATCATCAACATTCCGCCCGAGCTATTTTTCCGCGAGAGCGGCCTTTCTTACAACGTGATGAAGCCCTGGACCGACCGTTTGCGGCTTGCTTACCGCAGCGGCGTCCGCCTGGCCTTCGGCACCGACGTGGTGTTTTCCTTGCCCGGCCTCACTCACGGCCAGGCGTCTCTGGCTTTTCTTCAAAGCTACATCGAAGCCGGGATTCCGGCCCCCGACATTCTCAGGATGATGACCACGAACGCCGCCGAGTTGCTGGGCGTGGAGAAGGAGCGCGGCGCGCTGCAGTCCGGCCTCTACGCCGACCTAGTCGCCGTCCCCGGCAACCCCCTGGAGGACATCCAGACCCTGAAGAAAGTCAGCTTCGTGATGAAGGACGGCAAGGTGATCAAGCCTCCTGCTTCGCGGTGACGCCGCCCCGCTTGATATAATGAAAGGTTTCTCCACAGCCGGAATTCCCGCTGTAGGGTCGGCCCTTGTCCCAGGATTACCTCGAAATCCGCGGCGCGCGGGTTCACAACCTGAAAAACATTAACTTGCAATTGCCGCACAACCAGCTCACGGTTATTACCGGCGTCTCCGGCTCCGGCAAATCCTCGTTGGCCTTCGATACGATTTACGCTGAGGGCCAGCGCCGCTATGTCGAGTCGATGTCGGCCTACGCCCGGCAGTTCCTGGAGCGGATCGAGAAGCCGGACGT
>JACQDG010000281.1 GCA_016201185.1 Acidobacteriota bacterium
CTACGATTTCCTGGAGCGGCTCGGGATTACCTTACTTCTGGCCAAGGACATCCTCCCGGAAAAAACCGCAGACCTGGGCCTACCCTTGCTTAAAGAACGGCGGGACACGCCTTTTACGCGCCGCGGTCTGCTCATTTCCAATATCTATCCGAACCGTGGAATCATGCACCTCTCCGAGGTGAAGGCCATGCTCGACCAGATGGCGAAGCTGAAGATGAACTACCTTCAGTTTTTCTGGTTTGAGCACGAGCCCTGGATCAATTTTGGCTTCCGCGGCGAAAACAAGTTGCTGGGCGACGCCACCGGCAAGGAGACCGGGTACCTGACCTGGCGATACAACTACGGCTCGTACTTGATCAAGGATCTGCCCGTGGGACAGAACCTCTTCAACGGGCGCACCCGAATGGCCCCGGCAGAGTTCCAGAACGTAGAGACGCCGGAAGACGCCTTCCGGGTGGCGAAGTCCTTTCTTACTGAAATCATCCGCTATGCAGGAACCAGAAAAATCAAGGTGTGGCTGGACATCGACCCCACCACGCTTCCCGGAAACTTGGCGCGCTTTGCCAGCCGGGCGCCCAATCTGAGCCTGCCGTTTCATCCGATTCTCGGCACCCACATGTGCCCGGCCGATCCCGAGCTGCATGAGATGAACGAAAACCGGCTCCGGGCGCTGGCGGAGACTTATCCCGAAGCTGAAGGATACTATCTGTATATACCGGAGATGTTTCCCGATTGCAAGGATGAGCTGAATCGCCATTTTTTGATCGGCGAGCGTCCCAAATATGAGGACGTGCTTAAACTCTGGGCCCCGTTCACCAGTTACGAGCGGAACCCCATCGTGGTTCTAGATTCGACGAGCAGCTCTCTCCACATCGTCCAGAAAATGATCGAAGCGCGGGACCGCCTTGCCCCTAAGGCCAGGCTGGGCATCGGAGGTATCGGCCGCGGGTTCCTGCTGCCTCATATGGACAAGATGTTTCCGAAGGACGTGGCCTTCACCGACATGGAATCGCGGGGCATATGGACGCCCAGCGGCGTTCCCATGGAGTACTTCGGAGGGATGGGGGAGCGCGAGCGCACGATTGTTCCCCGTCTGGACGACGACTCGAGCATGTTCGGCATGCAATTTAACGTGAACCTATACTACAAGGACCGCGTGCTGGCAGGCTCGGTCGAGAACGGGGTGGCGGGATTCGCAGGGCAGTTGAATCGCCCGCGGGGCCTGGAACAGAACTACCGTTATCTGGCGGAAGGAGCTTACAACCCGAACTTGAAGCCGCAAGAGTTCTACGCCAATTACGCCCGGCGCCTTTTCGGGGCCGCCGCGCAGAAGCAGATGGTGAAAGCCTTTGAGGCCTTGGAAGCCAACGAGGAGTATCTCGGCTGGACCGGGGCGGGCAATTTCAACTGCTGCGGCGTGTTGCCGGAAATTTCCGCTGCGTATAACTACTACCGCCGCGCCAACCCGTATGACGGGCCCGGGGACCTGGATGCATTCGTCAGCGAGAGCCACGAACAGATCCGGCGGTTCACCCGCGCGATCGCCTACCTAGAGACGGCGCTGGAGGCCATGAAAGCAGCGGAAACGGAGACGGCTCCCCACGGGCGAGAGGAGCTGCGCTACCTTCAGAACAAAGCCGAGTCGTACAAGATGCTTTTCCAGACCCTGATCGCGCTGCGAAACGCTTACATCGACCTGGACGCCGCCTTCCGCCTGCGCGGGACGGTGGATCGAGTGGAGTTCGTGCGTCGGCTCGACGCGGCCATGGAAGAGTTCCGGCAAGCGCGCCGAATGGGCCGCCAGACCACGGAAAAGTTCGCCGAGGTCATCGACCACGCCTCGGACCTGGGCGTGCTCTACCGCGCCAACCTGTTTCTCGTGACCGGCTTCGAGCTGGTGGAGCAAACCATGCAAAACGTGGTGAACTACCATCACGGCAGGCAGTACACGACTCCGGTCGCCTGGGACAAGATTTACCCCGGCTATCCGGTATTTCAACCAAGCTGGTGAGGAGACAAGTGCGACAAGCTTTCATACTGACGATTCGCCCTGGCATGGAGGAACGCTATCGGGAAACGCACCGGGCGGTATGGCCGGAGTTGATCGTGGAAGCCAGCCGGGCGGGCATTCGCAATCACAGCAGCTTCGTGAACGGCAGGACTGTCTTCGTCTATGTGGAGGCTGATAACATCGACGAAGCCAATGAAAAATTGATGCAGGTCCCGATCAAGCTCCGCTGGAACAAGTTCATGGAGGATATTCTGGAACCCGGCAGCACGCCCCTGGAAGAAGTGTTCCACATGGATTGAGGGAGGGCTCTGGTGCATCTGCCGCTGCGCGTCGGTCTTGTTCCGCTCTATGTCGAATACTACGAGACGGTCGTGCCGGGGATCCAAGCGACCAAACTGGCGCTTATTGAGAAAGCAAAGCGGGCCATCGGCGGCGAGTACGACCTTACGGTTTTTGACCCCGTGCGGGGTGTGGAAGCCGCCAGGCTGACCCGGGCGAGCCTGCTCGACGGCGGTTTCGATTGCCTGATTGTGCTTCCGCTGGTGGCGACCTTCTCGCAGTTGTCCGATGAACTCGTACAGGGCTGGCGGAAGCCCCTTTTGTTGCTGAGCGCGATGGCGGGGACACGCCTGCCGCACACTATGACCATGACCAGGGCCGTGGCCGAGAGCCAGTCTTTCGGCTCTCAGGCGATTGCGAACGGCTGGATGCGGCAGGGTATTCGCTTCAAGGCCTTGCACCTGTCGCTGAACTCCGTGGAGGTCGAGGGCGCGTTGCAGCAGTGGCTCCGAGTTCAGGAGTGCCTCGTGCGGACGCGCACCCTGCGCATCGGCCTCATCGGAGAGGTCTTCGGCGGGATGACCGATGTCCTTCTGCCAGCAAAGCAGTTTGAAGAGCACGCAGGGGCGGCGGTCGTGCCGATCCCTATGCGCTGCGTTCATGCTGCCATGAGGGAAACCACTTCCGAAGAGCTTCAGAATTTGGAAGGCGAACTCAGAAAACAGTTCGCCTGGGGAAGGTTTTCGGCGCAGGAAAAGAATTTTTCATTGCGCGCTGCTGTTGCTATTCGGAAACTAGTCGGTGAGAAGAAGCTGGATTGTGCGGCTTTCAACAGTCACGGGCCGGAAGGTTTGCAAAGCCGAGATCTCGGGCTGATGGCGGCGCTGGGAATAACGCTGGCGACCACCTCCGGCTGCCCGATGGCGGAAGTCGGCGACCTGTGCACCGCCTTCGCCATGTGGCTGGGCCGCCGGTTGTCAGGCGCCAGCTACTACACGGAACTGGATTCCGCCTATATGTCAGAGCACGAATGGTTTCTGCTCAACTCAGGAGAATACGATTTGAGCTGGCTGAGGCCAGGAGTAAAGGCTCGCCTGGTTCGCAACACCAACTTCGCCGGCAAGAACGGCCGCGGCGTCTCGATCTGCGCGCCGCTGCGCCAAGGCTCCGCTACGATACTGAACTTCACCCCCACGCCGAATGCCGATAGCCCTTATCGGATTCAGTACTGTGAAGGGAAAATTCTGAAAAAGTGGCACCAAGAGATGGGGGTCGGCAATGCCCGTTTCGAGATACCGGGCAGCGCCTCGCGGGCCTATGGGCAGTGGCTAGAGGCAGGGCCGGTCCACCACTCAGCTACCTGTCCGGGACACCTGGGCCCGGCGCTGTCCGACTTCTGCGAGGCTATGGGCTGGACGACGCTGGAAGTCCGCGGGTAAGAGACCGGGCCCATGATGCTGCAAGGCAAGACGGCCCTGGTTACCGGAGCGTCGCGGGGCATTGGGCGAGCCATCGCGCTCCGGCTGGCCCAGGAAGGAGCCGCCGTGGGCATCAACTACCTGCGGCAGGCCGAACAGGCGGAGCGCGTCGCGGCTGAGATCCGTTCCGCCGGGGGCCAGGCAGCCTTGGTTCAGGCTGACGTTGGCAACGCCGAACAAGTCCAGGCCATGGTCCGCCAGCTCGCTGAGACATTGGGTCCGGTGGAAATTCTGGTCAACAACGCGGCGGTTCTGCGCCTGGGTGAGGCTAACGATTTCGATTTCCGGCACATGGATCCGATGCGACGAACCAATGTCGACGGCGTAGTGCATGCCATCCGGGCCGTGAGCCCCGCCATGAGAGAGCGGGGGTTCGGTAGAATCGTCAACATCACTTCCATCGCCGCGCACGGAAACAGTTTCGGCCAAAACACGTTCTATGCCGCTACCAAAGCCGCCGTCAACCTCCTGACCCGTCGATTTGCTCTGGAGCTGGGGCCATACGGAATAACGGTGAATGCCGTGGCTCCTGGCTTCGTCGCCACAGACATGGCCGGTCAAAACCTGACCGCGGAGGAGGCGCAGGCTCTAATGGAAGAAGCGGCCCGCCGGTCTATGGTGCGTCGGGTGGGCCGTCCCGAAGACGTTGCCCAGGCCGTCGCCTTCCTGGTGTCTCCTGACTCCGGCTTTGTTACGGCGCAAGTCCTGACAGTGGACGGCGGTCGGACCGACTACATCGGCCACCCCTAGCCGGGGCGCCGGACTTTTCTGTCGTTTAACTTTTTTCTTGACATGCAACTCGAAGGATAGTAATAGCGTTAAGGAGGTTTCGATGGCTACCACCGTTCTTACCGGGCTCAAGAAGTGGGAGGAGCTGGTTTCCTGGTATCAGCGTTTTCCATTCGGCGACGCGGAACCTTACCCCATGAAAGTCACTCCGGAGACGGCCCACTTCATGTCCTGGGGACCAGATGCAGACGGACTGCACCGTACTCCCAATCCCGTTTACTTCTCCACCAAGGCAATGACCACCGGGGTCTTCTCCCTCGCGCCGTGCGATTACTTCAAGCCGGGCAACCACCCCAACCCGGAGACCTATTTTATTCGCAGCGGAACCTTGTGGCTGGGAAATGCCGATACTGGTCAGATCGTGCAGTTGGAGCCCGGTGACGCCTTGCTCATACCCGCTTTTCAATTCCACTTCGGCTACAACTTCGGGGACGAAACGGTCGAGATCCTCTTCATGATCGCCCGCCAGACGCACACCGACCAGATGCAGGCTAATCCCAACTACGACGACCACTACCAGAACTTTCGCGATCCGCTCACCCTCCACCGCGACGTCGAGGGCACTCATCAAAAACATGACTCCTGGGCCCAGCCGGATTATCAGCATGGCGACGGGCCTCAGTCGCGCATGGATGATTTGCGCTGCTGGCCTCCCCGTTCCGGGAGATCAATGAACCATGATCCGGAAATTGACAACACGCAGATCGTGGATCGGCGCGATTATCTGCATTTCGTCACGGGACGGGACTACCAGCACCAGTTCCTAACCTCGTTTTTTTACAGCACTGACGAATTTCAAACCGGCAAGGTCAAGGTTCCACCAGGGCGGGTGACGAATCCGATCAGCGTGAAAGGGGAACGCGTCTACTACACCATGAGCGAAACCCCGCTGGTTGTAA
>JACQDG010000260.1 GCA_016201185.1 Acidobacteriota bacterium
CCCAGCGCTGCGGATCGGCGAAATTGTAGGGAACCTTGCTGACCCAAATCCGGTCGCCGCTGTAGCTGGGGTTGGCGGCGCCGCCCGCCTCATCTCGCAACGGATCGACCGACATCGGAAATCGGCAGACCGGACAGGTGCACTCGATGATCTGATGGTCGATGCCCGGCCTGACGTTGCCATAGTGGTCGGCCTCCTCGCTGCCGCTGGCCGAGTAGCGATAGCCGCATTCGGGGCAGACCACGTCCTTGTGCCGGCCCATCAACGTCGGAGCCATCGAGCCGGTGGGGATCACGAAGGCCTGCATTAGCGTGGTGGTGCCGAACAGGAGCAGCAGGATCGTGATAGTCCACTCTGCGATCACGCCGCGGGGCGGATCGTGCCGCGGGCTCGATTCAGAAACTCTGGGGTCGGAGGGCTCCAGGACGGCGGCGTCTTTGGTTTCGGCTCCAGGCATCAGGGGGATTCCAAGACATCTAGTGTATCCGATTTCCCAGGCAGCGGCGCAGGATTCTCCAGCTGCGCGGACAAAGCTTCGAAGACGGAGCTCCGAAATTTCCCTTGCCGCTCTATAGCAAATGCTATACCAAGAGAAACTGGTCCGCATCCTGACCTCGGAGTTCGAGATTACGAGAAAGCGGCCCTTTTTTGTCGCCCTGATCTTTCGCATGGTTTTCGCCCCGGAGCCCGGCCTGCCGCCGCTCGACTACATCGGCCACGGCGAGCAGGAGCACCGTTTCCTGACCCGCCTTTTCGAGGAGGCCCGCCGGCAGGGCGAGATCAGCGGCGAGCCGCAGGAGCTCGCCTCCCTGCTGATGGGAGATACCCCGCTCGACCGCAAGGTCGCCGAGATGATCGTGCATTACCTGCTGGAGGGCTGCCGAACCCGACCGCGCCGGGTCCGCGCTCTCCCTGCCGGGAAGTTTGCGCCGGCCATCGCGCACGAATTCATGATGAGCAAGAGAAAGCCATGAGACGAGCTTCTGTTTATTTAGCGTTGACTATATTTTTGGGCGTTGGGGCAGCCGGCGCGACGGCCGAAGACCAGGCCGAGGTGACGCTGGCGGAGGCTGTGCGGCTGGCCCTGGATCGCCATCCGGACGTGGAAAAGGCCCGCGCCGCCGCCGACGCCTTCAAAGGCAAGGTGCGAGAGGTCAAGGCCCAGGCCTACCCGGAGATCAAAATCGTCTCCGCTGCGAACCGGGTCCGCGACCCCGCTTTTTTGAACTCCCCGAGCCTGGACAAGTTCCCCCCTGAGCTGCTTGGAGTTCTGGAGGTCGTAGGCGCGAATCTGTTCGACTACAGCATCAACGTAAAGCAGACCCTGTATTCGGCCGGCAAGGTGAAGACGGGATTGAAAATCGCTTCGGTGGAGGCCGAAGGAGCGCTCGCCGACATCGACCGCGCCGAGCAGGACCTGGCGATGGCCGTAGTGCGCGCTTTCTACGACCTGATCTGGTCGGAGCGCTACCGTGACCAGGTGGCCGAGACGCAGCAGCAGAAGATCCGCCACCTCGAGCAGGCCCGCGTGCTCTACCGTAACGGCGCGGCCACCGAGGTGGACGTGCTGCGCTCGGAGGTCAACGTGGCCAACGGCCAGCCCGACCTGGTGCGGGCCGAAAACAGCATCCGCCAGGCGCGCGCCTTGCTGAATTTCTACCTGGTCCGCTCCATCGACTTTCCCACCCGCGCTTCCGGAGAATTCCAGGAAAAGCCGTGGACCGAAGGCGACCTGGATACGCTGATGAAGGAAGCCCAGCGGCGCCGCCCGGAATTGCAGCGCCTGCGCATTGCCGAGCGCAGCGCCGGCCTTCAACTGTCGCTGGCCCACGCCGAGAGCCGCCTGAAACTCGATTTCAACGGCGCCTATGGCATCGCCTCGCGCCTGCCTTCGAATCTCGCCAGCGACCGCTTCACCCGCTGGTCGACGGGAGTGACCATGACCCTGCCGGTGTTTGACGGGTTCAAGCGGAGCGGGCTGGTGTGGCAAGCAACGGCTGCCAGCCGCCAGGCCCGCCTGGAGCGCGAGCGCACCGAGCAGCAGGTTCGCCTGGCGTTGCAGCAAGGGCTGGACGAGCTGACCGCGGCCACGGAGACCATCGCCGCTGCCCGCGCCAACATCTCCCAGGCCGAACGGGTGCTCGCCATGATGCAGAACAATTACAAGTACGGCGCGGCCACCACCCTTGATATCGTCGACGCCCAAACGGCGCTTTCGGTGGCCCGTACCAACCTCCTGCGCGGGCTACACGATTATTCGGTCACCCACGCCAACTTGCGCTGGACCGCCGGCCTGAGACCGTGGGAGTAAGGAAAGTGCAGAGCAACGTGAAACAACGACTGACGACCGCTGCGGCGCTGGCGGCGCTGGCGACGCTGGCGGGTTGCCACAACAAAGGCGCCGATCCGGTGCGCGCCGCCGAGGCTCCCGCGGTTCAGGCGGTCGTAATGAAGGTCGGGGCGGAGCCCTTCACCGCCACCATCTCCGTCACCGGCACCCTGGTTTCCACCACGCGCGTGGACGTAAAGGCGGAGACAATCGGTCACATAGTCCGCTTCGACAAGGAGGAAGGCGACGCCGTGGCGGCCGGCGAGACCGTGGTGTGGCTGGACGAGGAGAATTACCGGCTGGCGCTGCGCCAGGCCGAATCCGGCGTGCAGGTGTCGGAGGCGGCGCTGGCCAAAGCTCGCGTCATGGAGGCTCACGGGCGGCAAGAATACGAGCGGGCCCAGAATTTGCTGCAATCCGGCGGAATTACCGACAAGGATTTGAAGGCAGCCTGGGCCACCGAGCAGGATTCCCGCGCCCAGGCGGCGCTGGCCCAGGCGCAACTGGATCAGGCCCGGGCGGCGCTCGAGGTGACTCGCAAGAAGCTGCGCGACTGCCAGATCCACGCCCCGGTGGCCGGGGAGATCCAAAAGAAGTATGTGAACACGGGCGCCTATGTCGAGGCTCCGACGATGCTGTTCAGCCTGGTCAACAACCAGAAGTTGGAGCTCGAGAGCCCGGTGGCCACGGCCGACCTGGGCCCGGTCCGCCGCGGTCAGACGGTTACCTTCACCGTAAACAGCTTCCCCGGTGAGACCTTCGCCTGCCGCGTGATCGAGACCAGCCCGGCGGTGGACGCGGAGACGCGCTCGGCCAAGGTCCGGATTCGGGTGAACAACAGCAGCGGAAAGCTCCAGGCCGGGATGTTCGCTCAGGGCGAGATTTTGACCGGCGTAGTCTCACAGGCCATCATCATTCCCGCCTCCGCCGTCTACCGCGACGACCGTTCGGCGAAAGTGTCCTCGGTTTTTGTGGTGGAGCACGAGAAAGCCGTGCGGCGCCAGGTGCGGATCGGCCGCGAGCGCGATGGGAAGCTGGAAATCGCCGAGGGACTGAAGCCCGGCGACCTGCTCATCACCGAGCAGAGCATCGAGCTGGGCGAGGGCGTGCGCGTCGCTCCCCGGGAGAGCCGCTGAATGTTTTTAAGCGACCTGTCCATCAAGCAACCCGTGCTGGCCACTATGATGGCCGTGGGGCTGGTCACGCTGGGGGTCTATTCCTACCGCGAGCTCAGCATCGACCAATTTCCCGACGTGGAAATCCCGGTATTGACCGTGCGGACCCAGTATATCGGCGCCTCCCCGGAGACCATGGAGCGGGAAGTCACCAAGCGGATCGAGGAGGTGCTCAACACCATCGCCGGCGTGCGCCACATCTCCTCGACCACCACGGAAGGCCTCTCGAACATCGTGGTGGAGTTCCGGCTCGGCACCAACATCCACACCGCCCAGCAGGACGCCCAGGCCAAGATCAACTCGATCCGCGCGGAGTTCCCGACCGAGATGAAGGAGCCGGTCATCCAGCGGCTGGACTTCAACGCCATGCCCATTGTCTCGGTGGCGGTGGAAAGCCCCACGGCGGACGTTAAGACGCTCTCCTCGATCGCCGAGAAGGTGATTAAGAAGCGATTGGAGACGGTCCCCGGCGTGGGTCAAGTGAACCTGGTGGGCCTGGCGCGGCGCGAGATCCAGGTTTTTGTGGACCGCGAAAAGCTGAAGGCTTTCGGCCTGACCTACGCCCAGGCGGCGGAAGCGCTGCGGCGGGAAAATCAGGATGTGCCGGCCGGCAAGCTCGAGCAGGCGAAGCAGGAGCCGCTGGTACGCGTGGCCGGCAAGTTCCACTCCGTCGACGAGTTCCGGCGCCTGATCGTGGCCGTGCGCAACGGCAGGCCGATCTTTCTTCCCGAGGTGGCCCGCCTCGTGGACGGCATCGAGGAACGGCGCAGCGCCTCGCTGGTGGACGACCGCTCGGGCCTGTCGCTCGATATCGTCAAGCAGTCCGGCGCCAACACCGTCGAGGTGGCGGACGGGATCGAGAAAACGCTTCACGCCGTCAACGCCGAGCTGCCCGCCCACATCCGCCTGCGCAAGGTGGTCGATAACTCCCAGTTCATCCGCGACTCGGTGGACGACGTGCAGACCAAGCTGGTGCTGGGCGGCGCCCTCACGGTGATGATCGTCTTCCTGTTTCTGAACAGTTGGCGCAGCACGGTGATTACCGGGCTGGCGCTGCCCGTCTCGGTGATCAGCTC
>JACQDG010000022.1 GCA_016201185.1 Acidobacteriota bacterium
CGCCACCACCCCGATCGAACCCGTGTAGGTGCCCGGGTAGGCCACGATAGGGTCTCCGGACATGGCCATGTAATAGCCGCCGGAAGCGGCCACGTCCGACATGGAAATCACCATCGGCTTCTTCGTGCGCAGCAGGTTCATCTCGCGCCAAATCTGGTCGCTGGCGATAGCGTCGCCGCCGGGCGAGTCGATGCGCACGATCACGCCCTTGATGCTCTTGTCATCGCCCACATCGCGGAGCAGCCGGGTGAAGCTGTCGGAGGCGATTCCCTGGTCCCCGCCGAGCGGGTCGAACTGGTCTTCGCCGCGGAAAATTCCCCCTACCGCGTAGACCAGCGCGATGCGGTTGCCGCCGGCCAGCCCCAGCGACTCCAGGCTGATGCGGTTGTAATCTTCCACTTTGAGCTTTTTTACCGACTTCGCCTTGGTCAGCTTTTTCACTTCCTCCAGCACCTGGTCCTCATAGAGCAGGCCGTCGACCAGACGCGCCTGCAGGGCCTGCTGGGGCAGGAACGGCCCCTTGTCGAGCGCCGCTCGCAGGTCTTCGGGGCTCATCTTCCGGGCTGCTCCTACCGTGACGAGGAAGTTGTTCAGCACGGTGTCCAGAACCGAGTTGGTCACCTCGCGATAGGCGTCCGACATTTTGTTCTGGGTGAAAGGCTCAGAAAAGCTCTTATACTTGCCGATATGCTCCAGGTTGGCCTCGACCCCGATCTTGCTGAGTGTGTCCTTGAAGAACATCACCTCGGCCCGCAGGCCTTTGACGTCGAGCAGCCCCTCCGGCGCAAGATAGACCTGGCCAGCGGCGCTGGCCAGGTAGTACTCCCGGGTCCCGGCCACCTGGACAAATGCAATCAGCGGCTTCTTCGACTTTTTGAACTCCTCCAGGTCTGCGCGGATCTCCTGCGCCTTGCCCCACCCCACAGCCACTCCGCCTGGCTTGAGCAGGATGCCGTTGACGCGCTTGTCCACGGCGGCCTTCTGCAAGATGTCGTGGACGTCCTTCAAGGTGGGCTTCATGCCGTGCTGGAAGAAAACGGCCGAGACGTTGACCGGGTTGTGCTCCACAATTTCGCCTCCCAGGTCCAGCACCAGCGTGGAGCCGGCGGCCACGGACGGCGGTCGGCCGGAAAGGGAGACCATCACCACGACCAGCAGCAGGGCCAGGAAGAAGCAGAGAAAAATGCCGCTGATCACCCCCAGCAAATATTTCGCCATTACAGTCCTCGCTTTCTAGATTATAAGGCTTGACGGCTGGCCCTTGCCGCGAAAGGATTTGTCGGGCTGCTACCCGAGCCGATCCAGCACAGCGCCGAAAGCTTGCGGCGCGTGGGCGGCGCTGGGCAGGCTGGCCTGGGCGAGGCGGGCGTTGCCGCCGCCGCGGCCGCCCAGGGACTCGGCCACCGCTTTCACGATGTTGCCGGCATTAGCGTTCAGGTCTTCTGAAAGGGCCAGCAGGAACATCGGCGGCTGCTCCAGGGCCAGCAGGAATACTCCTCCGGGGCCGGCGGCGATGAAGGCCTGGGCCAGCAGCCGCTGGGGCTCGATGGCCCCGGACGGCTCGACCGCTTGATGCACTCTCCGGCCACGCGCATCAGCGGAAGTGGCTTGATAGAGTTCCCGGCCCTTGAAGACAGCGAGCTCCGCCTGAAGCTTCTGTTGGACCTTATCCGCCGCTTTGGCGGCTTCGATCTGCGCGGCCACCAGCGTGGGAACCTGGTCGAGCGGCGCTGAGAAAAGTTGCGCCGACCGCGCCAGGGCATTATAGTCATCGCGCGCCCGGCGCACGGCCCGGCCTCCGCAGACGAACTCCACGCGAACCGTCTGCCGCACCCGGTCCAGGCGCCGGACCAGAATGGGGCCAATCTCCCCCGTGGCTCGCACGTGAGTTCCACCGCAGGCGCTGCGGTCGCATCCCTCGATCTGCACTACCCGGATCGGGCCCTCCCGCTCGCTGGGCTTGCGAAGGCCGATCGAAGCCGCCTCTTCGGGGGAGAAGAAGCGTGCCGTCACCGGCCGGTTTTCAAAAACCAGGGCGTTGGCCCGCGCCTCGACCGCTTCGATCGGCGCTGCGCTGAGCCCCGGCGCATCCAGGTCGATGGTCGACGTCTCCGGCCCGAGGTGGAAGCTCACGGTAGAATAGCCGGCCTGCTCGACAAACACCGCCGAAAGCAAGTGCTGGCCGGTGTGCTGTTGCATGTGGTCGAAGCGGCGAACCCAGTCGATTTCGCAAGCGACCGGGCCGGGGCGCAATTCCACGTCGACCAAGTGGGCAATGCGGTCCCCCTCATCCACCACGTCGACCACCGCAGCGCCTCCCATCCGCCCCACGTCAAACGGCTGCCCCCCCGAGGCGGGATAGAAGGCCGTGCAGTCGAGGTACGCGTAGAATCGTCCGCCAGCAGGGCGCACCTCGACGATCTCAGCCTCAAAGCGAGTCAGGTAGGAGTCCGTGTAATAGAGCCGCTCGGTTCCCACTCCCTACTTGCTTTCGACGGCGATAACGACTGTATTGCTGGTGCTGCCGTCGGGCCAGATGAGCTGTACCGGCACTGCTGGATTCGGCACGACCCCATCCGGCACCCGCACGTTGAGTTGGTAGAGTCCCACAAAGCTCGGAGTGAAGCCGATGTAATCGGGGACCGTGGAAATGCGGAATACCGCCGTATGGAAGACCACCTGCGGCGTCCCCGTCACAGTGGAAAGCGGCTTGGCGCCTGCTGCCGCTCCGGTCGCCACCGGCGGGTTCACCGGGCCGAAGCCGCTGCCGTAAAACACCAGCACATCGCAGATCCGGGCGGGGGCTTTGGGGATCGCGGCAAACGCGGGAATATCCGGTACCGGGAAACCATTATTGCGGGTGGCATTCTGGGCAATGCCGTAGTTCGTCCCGGGGAAGAAGTAGAAGCCGGCTGCCCGTCGCGCTACCGGCACGGTAATGGTGTTTCCCCGCTGTCCGTTCAACTCCACCCAGACGGCAGCCGTGCCGGAGGCTTCAAACGGCATCTGGAAATTGATCTGCCCCGGCGAAGCATAGATCAGCGGGACAGATGTGCCGCCTACCTTCACCACGGCGTCCGCCAGGGTGGTCGGCAAGGGCACTGACGAGGCGAAGGCCACGCCGCTGGCCATTTGCGACCCGAACAGGGAGGCCAGCGCTCCGGCTGCTACCGGGGAAGTAAAGGAAGCCGCGTCGACAACGCCGCCGAAAAAAGCCAGCGGCGGGGAGACCGCCTGCACCTCGAACTCTACGGGCACGGTCAGCGGGTTGTTGGCTGCATTGGTATCAATAGTAACAGAACCGGTATAGAACCCGGCGGCCAGCGGCCCCGCATCCGCGTTCACCTGGATCGACCCGTCGGATTGGACTGCCGCGCTGAGCCAGTCGCCGCCAGCGGCGGTCGCCCCGCTGACGCTCAGGGTCCCCTGGCCGGCATTGGCCACGCTGACGGTCTGCGTTCCGGCCGCCGCCCCCTGCACTACCGTGAAGTTCAGAGCCTCGGCGCTCGGCTTCGCGATGGGCTGGGCGGTAACATGCAGCACCACGGGAACGGACTTATTGTCGGCGGCAAACGCGGAGTTGCTCACAGCCACCGACCCGTTGTAATCTCCTGCCGCCATTCCGTTCCGAACCTTGGCCTGGACCGCGTGGGTGTAGAGAAACTGGAACGACCCCATGCCGGAACTAGAAACGGCCAGCCACGGCCCCCCGGATTGCGTGGTGGCCTTCAATACGGGGACTGGCCCGCCGGGCGTTTGAAAGGTGGCCGAATCTTCTGCTCCTGCGTTCGGCGGTAGATAAAAGTCCACCCGCGCCGGCACGTTGCCGCCGACGTAGATCTTCACGGGAATGGTCTGCGGTGTGTCGAAAGCGTTGGGGTCATTGATTGTGATCAGCCCGGTGTAAGTCCCTTCCGCCAGCGAAGCGCTGTCGAACAACACCTTGATGGGCAGGCAGGTTTTGGAGGCGTCGAAGGAGCACTTGGCCGCGGCGCCCACCGCCGGCGTCAGCCAGGGGTAGTTGCCCGAGACCTGCAGGTTCAGCGATCCATCGCCGATGTTATAGGCCTCAATAACAGTGGTCGTAGGACCATCAGCGCCGGTCTGAACCCAGATGGGAAGCAACTTGGCGCCGTTCAATCGCAGAATCGGCGCGGCCCAGACGGTCGTCGTGCAGCACAGAAGCACACAATAAGCGACAAAATGCCTTTGAAGAGTCATAGAATTGTTCCGTTCAGATTTGAATGGGACGCGGAAACACAATTATAGCAGATTGACGGGCCGGGATAGCAGACCCTTTGTGCGTACAGCTACACCGTATCGGTCTGCGACTCCCGCCAGAACTTTCGCACCCGCTCGAACCCTTCCTGCCCCCCTCGGGAGTGGCGGCCCGGACGAGAGCAGCCAGTCAGTCCCCAGGCTCTTGGCCAGCTTAAGATTAAGATAAGACGCCATAGAACTTGAGAACCATGAAGGGTTCCGTTCACGTGGGTTTGATCAAATCGCAGGCTTCCGCAATCTGCTCGGCCAAACGCCGGAATTCAACCTCACAAATGTGCGCAAGCTGCGCATGACTGCCGATGGCTCCGTCCGCGGGCCGAAGGTCGAACATCGGCTTGCGCGCGTCCTGCGCCATCGGCATGAGGCTCCGGAAGTTCCGCAGGGTGGCAAGACAATGGTTGTCCTCGTCGCCGCCGCCAATCTTACCCGGCTTCTGGCCCAAAACTGACTCGCGATAAACAGCAGGGATCCGGTCTAACCACCGACCGTAGGCGCGCACCGGGCGGTCGAGACGGACGGCATGTTGTAGCACAACGTACCCTGCGGGAGTCATGAGGCCCTCGGGCAAGTCGATCTTCGTCGAAACGAGCTTCTGGACCTGCTGCCACTGTTGTCGCCAATCACGAACTGTCGGACCAAGGTTTCTTAGACCTTGAAGAGAGAAGAGATCTGCAGCCAGCGGGATCACGAGAAAATCTGCCGCTAGCAAGGCCGATCGATTGATTGCACCCAGATTCGGACCCACATCGAGGAGGGCCACCGCGGCTCCGACATCGCTTGCGGCCTTCCTGATGACGCGGTGGAAGGCTGATGTGGTTCTCAGAGCGGCTGGGTCTCCCTCGTAGCCCCGAGGCCAACTGGCGGAGAGTCTGTCTTCAAAGCGGGAAAGGCCTAAATCCCCAGCTATAACCGAGAGACCTTCTGCAACTTCTAATGGAAACGGCTCTTTAATATCCCCCGTCCCTTCGAGTATTGGATTGACGCAGGCCAGAATCGTTGCGGTCTCCTCCTCCCAAAGGGCCTCTAGTAGGTCTTCGTCAAAGAAGGCACAGGTTAGGTTGGCCTGCGGGTCAAGGTCTACTGCAACTGTCGGATAGCCGATTCGGGGCAGCATGTGCGCGAGATGGTATGCCAACGTGGTCTTTCCTACCCCGCCTTTGTTGTTGAAGAAGGCGATCGTTTTCACGGCCGCCTCCAGACGGTGACCAATACGTGGGTCGGCTCAAACCTAAACTCAGAGAGCTGATTACCGTTTGCAGACAGCGCCGCTTTGGCCCTTGCGATGCCAGTGCCGAACCGCTCCACATAGCCCAGCGCTTTCATTGCCTCGGCGATAACGGGGTTTCGGTAATCGCTAACTCGTTCGTAATTGTCCTCTGTCACCTGACCGTATAGACCGCCGGGGTTCTGCATTTCCACGCGGTTTGCGAACCAGTTGATGCGTACGGGGGCGTTAGTTCCTTCGTATGTTCGATGCATCACAGAATTAAGTGCAAACTCGCGGATGGCAACCATGGGGTAATCCGGCAGTCCCTCGTGATGAAGCCCGGTAGCGGGAACCCGTGCCGTGTGGATCTGAAGCGGGAGCAAGCTGTCAAGTTGAGTGAGTTGAGTCAGCAGGTTGCCCGTGATCTGCTTTTCGTCCTGCACTGGGTCTGCCAAAGTTTCACCATCAAACCGGACCAACTGGATGTAGGCCCCAGGCAGGTACTCAAGTGGATCTGCGCCAAACACCAATACGCCAGCGTGTGTGGGCGCCTGACTTCTTAAGTCAAAGAAACGTAGCGAGGCGAGTTGTTCCTCAACGGTTCTGTTGTTCTCGGAGATCACGCCCCGATCTACCACCCTGGGGAGATAATCGATCCGGAATGTGTTAAGGAGCAGGTCGTTAATCGTCGCGCCGGCACACGGCCGCTGATCAAAAGTCCGTGCCCCGGCGACCTGGCGTTCGGTCAACCGCCGCTCCTCCTCAAGCGTGGCAATCGCCCGACGTGGACCTACACGGATCCAGACTTGGCCCTTGAAACGAACCGGGGGTGTGTCTGAAGGGTATACCTCCACCACCGCGACCGGGGATCCTCGAAGGGTTACCTTCTGGACCGTCATAGTTGGTATAGGGAGAATATTGCCATCCGATCGCATGTCCGCTAAAGTTCGCAGAAGTTCGTCAGTGATCAGGAGCGAGGTCGGCAGACCCGCGTCGTTTACTCCGACAAATAAGTACCCTGGAGATCGGTGCCCAGGGAGGTCGTTAGCAAACGCACAGATGGCCTGTCGGATCTTGTCTCGCTCCACTAGGGACGCCTTACGCTCGACCTGATCCGATTCCAAGTCCGCCATCAGCCGCTCGAGTTCTTCGACTGTAAGCATTGTCGGATGTGCTGTTCAGTCGTATGCTTTGAGGGACAGGTGCCCGAACCCTGGGCACTGCGCTGTTCAGCACGGATCTCTATCTTAATTCATATACCTTTTGGAAGCCCATCAGCGACGCTGGCGAGCCTCCTGTCTGACGTAACCGTCAGAGTGCCGTTGCCTTCCTAAGGCGGCTTTCCTTTGACTCTTTTCGTTAGCCGCGAACTTATTGCGGGGGTCGCTTGAGCAGGAGGCGCGAACCCTGCGGAGTTAGGAAGCGGTTAGCTGCTGGCTGCTTGCTGCCTTGAGTTGTACTTTTACACCGTATCGGTCTGCGACTCCCGCCAGAACTTTCGCACCCGCTCGAACCCTTCCTGGAAACCGTCCTTCAGCTTGCGCGGGGCGACGGAAACAATGGCGCGGGCGCACTGCAACACCATGGGCGCGAGGCGCGACCTGCCCACCAATTCAGTCGGCTCTCTGCCTGGCGCGAAGGTCACCAGCGCCAGCACCAGCGCCGCCGTCAGCAGCAAACCCCGGACTAAGCCAAACGCCGCCCCGAGCAACCGGTCGAACCACCGCAGCCCACTCGCCTTCACCAGCTTCCCCATCAACTTGGAAACGATTGCTCCCAAAATCAGAAACGCGACGAGAATGACAACAAAGCCCACAAAGTCGGCTATTCCCCGGCTGCTGGTGTACGGCTCAAAACGCCTCCCGACACCGGGGTACCACCACAGCGCCGCCAGCAGACCCAGGACCAGCCCTGCCAGGCTTATCAGTTCGTGGGTCAGTCCCTTGACGATGGCGCCCACAAACGAAATCAATATTATGACGGCGATCAACCAGTCCAGCCAGTTCATAATGACCGGCCCGTTAGAGCCCGGTAAGCTTCCAGATACTTCTCGCTGGTTTTTTGAGCCACCCCCGCTGGCAGCGGCGGTGCCGGTGGCTGTTTTGACCAGCGGATCGATTCCAGGTAGTCCCGCACGTACTGCTTGTCGTAAGAAAATTGCGGCCCGCCCGGCTGGTAGCTGTCGAGCGGCCAGAAGCGCGAGGAATCGGGGGTCAGAACCTCGTCGCCCAGGATCAGGCGGCCCCCGGCGTGTCCGAACTCAAACTTCGTGTCGGCGATAATGATCCCACGGCTCAAGGCGTAGGCGGCGGCTTTCGAATAAATCTCCAGGGTCAGATCCCGCAGCTTGGCGGCCTGCTCGCTGCCCACCAGGCTTGCCATCCTGGCGAAGGGGATGTTCTCGTCATGCCCCGAAGTCGCCTTGGTGGCGGGCGTGAAGATCGGCTCCGGCAGCCGTTCGCTCTCCTTCAAGCCGGATGGCACCCGGATGCCGCATACCGTTCCGTTCTGCGCATATTCTTTCCAGCCCGACCCGGAAAGATAGCCTCGGGCCACGCATTCGACCGGCGTCATCTCCGCTTCCACCACCAGCATGGACCGGCCTTCAAGCTGGCCGCGGTACTTCGGCAGCGGCTCCGGGTATGCACCGACTTCGGCGGTGAGGAAGTGCGTCGGGACGATGTCCTTCAGAAAGTCGAACCAGAAGATCGACAGTTGGGTCAGCACCTCGCCCTTGCGGGGAATGCCCGTAGGGAGAATGTAGTCGAAGGCCGATATGCGGTCCGTGGCCACGATCAGCAACCGGCCGTCGATGCGGTAGACGTCCCTGACCTTGCCCCGGCCGGCCAGCCGGCACTCTGGAAGCTCGGTCTGCAGCAGGATTTCTTTCGTCGTTGGATTCACCTTAGCGCCTGAAAGTGTTTAGGATGAAGTTTGATCATAGCCCCGGCAGGGTTCCCCTCACAAGGACTTATATGAAAACCATTATCGAGCCGTTCAAGATCAAGGCCATCGAGCCGATCCGCCAGACGACGGTCAAAGAACGCGAGGCCCACCTGGAAGAGGCCGGTTATAACCTGTTCCTGGTCCACGCGCGGAACGTCTTGATCGATCTGCTCAGCGACTCCGGCACCAGCGCCATGAGCACTGAGCAATGGGCGGCGCTAATGCGCGGCGACGAAAGCTACGCCGGCAGTGAAAGCTTTTACCGCATGCGGCGAGTGGTGCAGAACATCTTCGGGTTTCGTCATGTGATCCCCGCCCACCAGGGAAGGGCTGCCGAGCGCATTCTGTTCTCGGTGATGTGCAAGCCCGGCGACGTCGTTCCTTCCAACACCCACTTCGACACCACTCGGGCCAACATCGAGTTCGTCGGCGCCCGCGCCGTCGATCTGCCCATTCCGGAGGCCGCCGACACCCAGGCCCGGCTCCCCTTCAAAGGCAACATGGACGTGGAGGCGCTGCGCAAGCTGATCGTCGAGGTTACCCCGGCCCGCATCCCGCTAATTATGGTTACGGTGACCAACAATTCCGCCGGCGGCCAGCCGGTCTCCATGGCGAACCTGCGGGCCGTGCGCGCGGCGGCCGACGAGTTCGGCGTCCCGCTGTACATCGACGCCTGCCGGTTTGCCGAAAACGCCTATTTCATCAAGCTCCGGGAGCCCGGCTACGAGTGCCGCACGCCGAAACAAATCGCCCAGGAAATGTTTTCATTGGGCGACGGCTGCACCTTCTCCGCCAAAAAGGACGCCTTCGCCAACATCGGCGGTTTTCTCGCCACCAACAGCGACTCCCTGGCCGAACTGGAAAAGAACCTGCTGATCCTGACCGAGGGCTTTCCCACTTACGGGGGTCTGGCGGGGCGCGACCTGGAGGCGATCGGCGTGGGCCTGGAGGAGGTGCTTCACGAGGATTACCTGCAATACCGCATCGCCTCGACCGGCTATCTGGGCCGCCGCATCGCCGACCATGGCGTGCCCATCGTCGAGCCGCCCGGCGCCCACGCCATCTACATCGACGCCGGCCGCATGCTCCCCCACATCCCGCGGGCGCAGTTCCCAGCCCAGGCCCTGGTGGTGGAGCTTTACCGCCACGCCGGCATCCGCTCGGTGGAGATCGGCTCGGTGATGTTCGGTGAAAACGCCACGCACGAGCTGGTGCGGCTGGCCATCCCCCGCCGCGTCTACACGCAAAGCCACATCGATTACGTGGTGGAGGCGATCCTGGAAGTGAACGACCGCCGCGAGAAAATCCGCGGCCTGCAAATGACCTACGAGGCGAAGTTCCTGCGCCACTTTACGGCGCGGTTCCGGCCGGCGGCATAGGTGGGCTACTTCGGACCCGGGGGGGGCGCTGTTGTTGCCCGGCAGGCCGCAGCAAACTCAAAGCCTCAGAGCTTCTCGGCGACCTCCAGGAACTCCTCCACGGAGAGTCCTGCCCTTGCAATGAGGGTTCGAAGGCTTCCTCGAGCGACTTCCGGATGGTTTGGAATGGAGAGCGTGGCGACATGACCAGGCCTGGTCATGATAATGTGGCTGCCCCGCTGTCGAGCCACCTGCCAGCCAAGTCTCTCAAAGACCCGCAGAACCTGCCGTGGACGCAGGATCGGTATGACAGCCACTAGGCCGGTACTTCCACTTCGCGGGTCGCGATTGTCAATGGCAGGCCCTTTTCAGCGCGCACCTGAAGGCATTCCACGATCGCTTCCCGGATATTCTTTTCTGCTTCATCTTCGGTGGAACCTTGACTGACACACCCAGGTATCGCGGGACATTCCGCTATGAATACACCGTCCTCGTCCCGAAAAATTGTCACCTGCAGTTTCATCGGAGCCTCGCCTTACCCCTTTTGTCTAGTATAGCTGAATGCACGGTCACGGCTTAGGGCCCGTGCCCCGATAAATGATCTTACCCCTCTGCAGCGTGTATCTAACCTTCGAGAAAGCTGCGATCTCCCCCGCCGGATCGCCGGCCAGCACCACGAGGTCGGCCTCCATTCCCGGGGCCACTCTGCCCGTGCGCTTCGATCCGCCGAAGCGCTCGGCCGGGGCGGTGGTCAGCGAAGCCAGGATTTGGCGGAAGCTTAAACCCGCCTCCGCCATCAGGCGGTATTCGTCGGTAGGATCGTAGTCCGACATATACCCCACGTCGGTGCCGAAAAGAATTTGCCCGCCTGCTTGCGAAAAAGCCCGAAGCTGGTCCTCACCCACACGGAGGAACTCGCTGGTTCCCTTCTCGCTGGCGTGTTTGCGTTCCAGCTCAAACTTCCACAACTTAAGCGTGGGCATCAGGGCCAGGGTGGTGTGAGCGAGGACATCGACGCCCCCCTCGACCGCCGCCTTCAAGCCGGCCAGGTTCTGGGGATGCGCCAGGACCAGCTTGCCTTGCTGGTGTGCCTCCGCCGTGACGGCCTTCACCAGCTCCAGCGGCATCGCTCCCTCGACCCCCGCCGAGGCGGAAAAGATCTTGATCCCATCAGCGCCGTCCTTCAGTTTCTCCCGAACCATGGCCGTGGCCTCCTCGGGAGTGCGAACCTCGGGAAGCCGCAACGGCCGGAGGTAAACGGGAGTGCCGCCCTTCTTCACCAGTCCCGGGCCGGTCGTGAAAATTTTCGGTCCGGCGATCTGGCCGGCTTCGATGCGCCTTCGAATGGCCGCGGTGTTCCCAAAGAACGACCCCGTGTCGAAGACCGTGGTGAAGCCATATCTGGTGAACATCTCCTCAAGCTGTCGCGCCAGCCGGGAGGAGGGCTGGACAGCGGCGAGCAGCCACTTCATCTCGGAAAAATGCACGTGGCTGTTCCAGAAGCCCGCCGTCACCGTAAGCCCCGTGCAATTGAGCACCCTAATGCCAGCGGAAAGCTGGACCTTGTCTTTCTCGTCCACGGCGGCGATCCGACCGTCGCGGATCCACACGACTCCGTTTTGAATTGGGTTTGAATCCGGCGAGGGATAGATCTTCCCGCCCACCAGCGCCAGATCGCCCGTGGCCGCCCAGGCGCAACAGGCGAATAGACCAAGCAACAGAGGCTTCATACCGTGAAGAGGTTACGGTATGCTTGGCGGAATTGTTCCCGGTTGTATTCGGCCTCGACTCTGTGACGCCCCGCCTGTCCCATGTCGGCCCGCCGCCGCGGGTTCTCGAGTAACTCGTGTAACGCGGCAGCAAAGCGAGCGGCCTCTCGCGGCCCGGGCTCAACCAGCACGCCGGCGCCCGAATTCACTACTTCACCGGCCGCTCCTGCCCGAGAACACACCACCGGCCTTCCGCTGGCGAAGGCTTCGAGCACAATCAGCGGAATGCCCTCAGCCTGCGACGGAACCACCACTACATCTGCTTCAGCGAGCAGCGGCGGCATTTCTTCGACATGACCCAAGAGCGCGAACAGCGGTTCCAGGCCCGCCCGGCCTACTTGATCGCGAAGCCGGTTGCTTTCCGGACCGTCGCCCGCCACCAGAAAGCGAAAGTCGCGGGTGGGGCGGAGCCGCGCTATCTCGACGGCCATATCGACCAGCAGCAAAGGACGTTTGACCGGGTCGAGTCGCCCGGCAAAAAGGATGTTCTTGTTCTCTCCGGCCGCTCTGGGCGGAGCGGGGCGGAAGCGCTCGAGATCGATCCCGTTGCGGATCAGGCGGATCTTTTCCTCCGGCGTTCCCAGTTCCAGCATCCGCCGACGGCCGGCCTCGGATATCACCACCCGCACATCAATCTGGGCCGCCACCGGTGCGGTTGCGGAGACGAAATCCCAGCGCGGGTCCACCGCGTGGATCAGATCGACAATCTTCACCCGTGGCAACTCCCGGCGGATGTGCGGGATGGCGCTGTAGGCGGCGAGCGAGTTTTGAATCAGCAGGGCATCAAGCTCCCAGTTAACGGCCATGGAACATACCGCCGCGATCATCCGCTCCGGCAGCACCAGCACAGCGAGATCATAAACGTGGGAGACGGCCTGCCCCCACCGCGGCCGCCAACGGGAATCCTGTGATTGGGTGGCGATCAGGAACAACTCGTGACCCTCGTCGCCGATAGCGCGAGCTACCTCCAGGAGCACGCTCTCGGCCCCGCCCGGGCCGAGATGAGGGGTAACCAAGGCCATGCGCCGCAGGCCGCCCGAAAGCCGGGGCAAATAGGGCAGAGGCTCGACCAGTGCCCCGGCAGCCAGCACGGATTGCGGCTGGAATCGAAGATAAAAGCTCAGGTCAAAGATGGAACGCCCAGCGGCCCGGTTGATGCGTTCCTTCACGCGCAGTGGGATCAGCCGCGAAACCGAGCGCAGCGGATGCCGCACCCAGGAATCAAGTGAGGTGAGCTCGGCATTCACCAGGTGGCGCTGGAGCCGCTCCAGCCGGAGCGGCCAGGCTGTTGGCGGTTCCCCCCGCGGTGACGCGATTGGGCCTTCCGCTTTCTGCGCCAGCTCCGACAAGCTGCCCGTTGCAGCCAGCGCCTGGCGCGAAACGGCCAGCGAATCGTCGGGGAGCCGCAATACGCCATGGCCGCCCCAAACCGCCAGCGCGCAAAGCTCGGCGCTGTGCGCATCGGCCGCCTGTCCGGCAGAAGGTACCAAGAATGCTTTCGCGCTCGATTGCTCGAGCGCTCGGCGCGGATCGGTCGTGGGAAGCCTCTCCCAATCCTCAATGGTCTGGCTTGTTTCGAGTTCCGCCCCCAGCACGCACACCGCCGGCGCCCAGCGCGACTTGATCCTGGCCCGTCCTTCCCGGGAATAAAGCGCGGGATGGTTACTACGAATCTTTTCGACCAGCTCCCGGTGATGCTCTCTCGACAGGCTCAGCAGCGAGCGGCCGTGCTTCCGGTAATGGAAAAGCGGCCGGGGCAGGCGTCTTCCGAAGCGGGCTCGCTCGGCCAGGCGGAGCCAGAAGTCCCAGTCTTCGTAACCCAGCCGCATCGACTCGTCGTAGCCACCAGCCATCTCCCAATCGGCCAGCCGGATCAGAGAAGCGTAAATCAACGTGTTTTGCCACAGCAGGTCGTAGAGGTTGTAGTCGCGCAGCCGCTCGACGTACCGCGTGTCGCCGAAAACCTGGTAGTCGGTGTAGACGAAAGCGGCCTCCGGGTGGGCTTCAAGCGCGGCCACGCATTCGGCGATGAAGGCGGGCTCGAGCCGGTCGTCGGCGTCCAGCGGAACCACGTAAGCCCCGCCGGCGGCCCGGACGCCTGTATTTCGCGCTGCAGGCAAGCCCCGGTTCGCTTGTTCGAGATAGCGCCTGACGCGGCCCCGCAGCGATTCGAGGAGTCGAAGCCCCTCGGGCTCGTTCGTGCCGTCGTTCACCAGGATGATTTCGATGGGTTGGTGCGTCTGCGCCTCGACGCTGGATAGGGTCTCTTGCAAAAGGTGAGTCGGGTTGTAGCAGGGGATGACGACTGAGACCAGGGCCGGCGAGAGCATTGCTGTCACCGGGCCGCCGGGGCGGGCGGCTGCTCGGCGGCGGGTAGAGGCAAGAAAATGGCTTTCTGTTTCCCATCCATCGGGAGGCTGCTCGACAGAATCTTCAGCCGGTCGAGCGGCTGCGCAATATCGAAAACGCCGGCCCGCAAAAGTCTGGCCTGAGCGCTGAGCTTCGAGATGTCGCGCACAACATCCTGGATTACCACCAACGGGCTGCCGCGCGGCGGAGGAGCGAGCTTGTCGAGGCCGATGTCCTGGTCGAACGAGAGCAGGATAGGCGTTTCCGACGGCTGGTCGGCCACGGCGTGGCCGAAGAAGCGAAGCTGGGCGCTGGCCGGGCGGGGCGCTTCCCACCGCAGGCGCAGCCAGGCAACCTCGCCTGCGCGGCGCAGCGAGTAGCCCGTCAGGCGCAGCCCCCCCTCGAAGGCCACGTCGCAATCGACGACTGGGGCTGGGGCCATCTTGAACGTGTAAACCGCCGTCGGCCCGGCATTAGAAATTACTACAGCTGCCGTGTAGTCGTCCTTGAGGGGCAGGGTGGAAGCCCAAACCGGCACCCGCAGGCGGGTTTCCGGATCAAACAGGCCGAGCCGCAATTGCGTCCCCTTTGCGGTCGCCGCCCGTAGAATCAGGTGGCGGGTCTCCTGGCCCTCGTCTCCCGGCTGCCACTCGGACACCGGCGGACTGCCGTGCAGGATCTCGTGGTCCAGGGAGCCGAGCAGACTGCCCTGGGCATCGACAATATGCGCGAAGCACCGCAGCGGCGCCGGCGGGGGATTCCGGCAGCGCCAGCGAAGCCCCAGGTTGAAAAGCCCTTCCCTTTCGGAAAACTTCAGGTCCGTCACCTGGAGATAGTTCCCAAAGTTCAGGTCGACTTTGTCGAGAGAAAGCGGCGGGGCGCCCTGGCGAGCGGGAAAGAAGGCATCCGGTCCACCGTCGGCGGTGTTTTCAAAGATGCGGATGCGGCCCCCGTCCGGAGCCTCGATGCCCGGCTGGACTTCCCGGAACAGCGGCCCGTGCAGCAGGAAATCGATGGTCCGCGGGCCGCTGCGGAAGCGGTCGGGGGGTTTTTGTGTGCCACCGTCCTTGAACAGGAAATACTGCACGCCGCTCATGATCTTGTGGATTTGATCCGTATCGGCGGTGTAGGCGGTGGTGTAAAACTCGAATGGATACTTCAGCAGGGCCGCCTCCAAATCCAGGTCGTTGCTGTTGAAGGACCAGGTGTCGGCCCCCAAGCCGATGATGAGCTTCGAGCCGGGGCCGATTCGCTCGCGATGGGCGATCCGTTGCAATGCCTCGCCCAGAGGCCAGTGCTGGGGATTGGGCGGAAACGCGTAGGCCGTGGCCGGAGAAAAAATCGACCACCGGCCCAGCCCCATGGTGCGCGAGCCGAAAATGGGGAAGGAATTTCCCAACAGGATCAAGGACGTGCCACCGGCCACGGCAGCCAGCAGCGGGCGGCGAAGGATGGGCCAGCGTTCGAGCAAACCGTCGAACAACGCCGCCGCCACAAGTGCAAAGGCCGGCAGTATGGGCGCGATCAGGCGCACATCGCGGTTGTCCGAAAGCGCAAAAACCGGCAGCGTAGCCACCCAGGGAACCACGTAAGCCAGGGCGCCGCGAAGAAAATTGTCCCGCCGCACCGCCGCCCAGAAAACTAATCCCGCCGCGCCCACTAGCAAGTGAATCGCCGAAACGCCATGGTTGGCGAACATGAAAAAGTAATCGACCGCCATGCCCACCGGCGACTGCCGCTCGACCGGATGCACCGGCATGAAGTAGCTTTCCTGGAACGAGCGGCGGGTCACTGCTTCCCAGTTGTGGTAATACCATGGTCCGGCCAGGATTATAGCCGGGGCCGCGATCAGCGCCACGTCCGCCACCAGCCGGCCGATTCGCCGCCCCCTCGCCCGCACCAGAATCACCGCCACGACCGGTCCCACAAACAGCGGGAAGGTGATCTTCATCAGCAGCCCGAGCCCGCACACCACCCCCAGCCACAGCAGCAAGCGATTCCTGCCCGTCCGCTCCCATTCGGCCAGGACCAGGCAGGCCGACACCACCAGCGCGGTAAGCCAGTATTCCGGCAGGTAGAGGCGCGACAGACCGGCCAGCATTGGCGAAGTGAGTGCCAGGAACAGGGCCAGCAGCGAGATCCTTTCGCTGAAAAATTTGCGGCAGAACCGGTACAGCGCCGCTGACACAACGATCAAGGCGACAGCATTGACCAGATAAAGGACAAACGTGGATCGCCCTAGCAAGCAAAAAAACGGCAGGGGCAGAACGGTGATCAGCGGGGCTTTGTCTCCCAGGGCGTGCTGGAAGCCTTTCCAGTAGGCCGCCAATCCTTGCTCGGCGAAGCGATCGAACAGACGCAGCGAGCTGGCCAGGTACCAACTGTCGTCCCAGCGGGTGGGGCCCTTTTCCGCCGCGGCCCAGGTGAAGAGCAGAGCCAGAGCGGCAGCCACGACCAGGTAAAAGAGAAAAGGAAATCTGGCGGAGTGGAAATCGGCGGGCGGGGAGACGGCGGGAGCCTCGCTCATCAGAAGAATTTGAATTTCCGGGTGGCGAACAGGCACATCCGCAACAGCAGCCACCCGTGACGGAAGCGGCTGATGTTGGTCGAGCCGTAGGAGCGCTCCCGGTACCGGATCGGAATCTCGACGATCTTCAGATTCTGTTTGGCCGCCCCGAACAGCAGGTCGAAGTCGCCGAACGGATCGAAATTGCCGAAGTAGGAGCGGTTGGCGGCGATCCTCTCATAATCCTCCCGCAGCAGGACCTTGGTGCCGCACAAAGTGTCCTTGATGGGCTGCTCCAGCAGCCAGGAGAAAATCTTGCTGAAGAATTTGTTCCCCAACAGGTTCAGGTAGCGCATGGCTTCCTTTTCCATGGGGTAGACCAGACGGCAGCCGTTGATGAACTCCCCGGTGCTGCTTTCGATGGCGTCGAAGAAGCGGGGTAGATCTTCCGGCGCCACGGTCAGGTCAGCGTCGAGGATCAGCAGCACGTCGCCGGTGGCGGCGGCAAAGCCCTTGCGCACGGCGTCACCTTTGCCGCGCCCCTCGCCTTGCTCGATCAGCTTCAACTGGTGGTGGCCGCGATAGCGGGCGATCACGGTCCGGATTTCCTCGAGCGTGCCATCGGTCGAGTTGCCTTCCACAAAAATAATTTCCGTGCGCGTCCCCATTATGGGCGTGCGCTCGACCACCGAGGCGATGTTGCCCCGCTCGTTGCGGCACGGCACGACGAGAGAGCAGGAATACCGCGGCCGCTCGCCGGCCGGCCGGGGCCGTGCCACAAGATATTGCTGCAACCCAAGGCGGCGCAGCAACGGTACGAGCTCGACCAGCCGGTTCACCACTTCAGAAACCAGTGGCAGGTGCAACGGCAACGGCATCCGCCGGCCGCCCCTGATCACTTCGAAGCCGCTCAGGTCGAGCAGGTTCTCCAAGTCCTGGTGGGTAAGCCAGTTTTGCAGGTTCTGCCGGGTCTTCAGTCCTAGCCGCTCGACCGCCTTCAGCACCGGCTCCCAAATATAGTTGTAGAAGTTGACGATCACGCGGGTCCGGGAGTGGCAGACCTTGCTGAGCTGTTGGAACGCAGCCTGCACGTCGTACAGGTCGCCCACCAAGTCGGAGAGGATGACATAGTCAAAAGGCTCGGCCAGAGCCGGGTGGGGCTCGATCTCGTGGGCGTCCATCCGCACGAAGCGGAGGTGCGGATGGCGCTTTTGCGCCACCTCCACCATGCGACTGCTCAGGTCCAGGCCCACCCCGTAGGCCGGATTCAGCGCCGCCAGCAGGTCGCCGTTGGCGCACCCGATCTCCAGCACCCGCGAGCCCTGCGGGACCAGGAACCGGCAAAGCCGGATAATACCGTCGAAGTAGTTCCGGTTTTTGCGTTCGGCCCACTGCGAGGCCAGCGCATCGTAATAGCCGGTCAGGTCGCGGTGGGCGTGGCTGGCGCGGCCGGCCGTGGCAGTCGGGGTCGGCATCCGTCAACGACTTCTACAAAGTGGCGTTTCTGGCCTATGATAGCACCACGCACCTACCGCCTGACCGGCCGAGGTCTCCGGCTCCCCTACTCTATCCGGCAGTCGCCCACATAAATCCAGTTCTCGCACCAGCCGGCTTGCTCTTGCCTCACCCCTCGGAACCCATGCACCCGCAGGTGCCGTTGCTCCTCAGGCCACCAGATGCCCATTCGGATCGCGTATTCGCCTGACGCCGCCTCTTGCGGAACGGGAACCGGCACCCCGTAGTACAGAAAACCCAACGGATCCAACAGGCGGCGCCCGAACACGTGGTCCCCCTGGAAACAAATCTCCCCTCCGGCGTCCAGGAAATGGACAAAAACGCGCCATTCCGGCCGGAGACAACGTCCCTGCCACACCATACGCAACCGCAGCCGCCGGGGTCCGTCTCGGACGCAGCGAAACCGCAGCAGGGAGAGATCGCCTTCAAATGCCACTCCGAAGCGGAGAAAATGCAGACGCCGAATCCACTCACCGACCCGCAGTCCCCACGCTCCCGGCGAGAGCGGGCGGCATGCGGGCCGGCGCACACGCCAGCCCCGCAGGTTCGAGAGCAGGTCGTAAACCTGGCCAAGCTCAATCTTGTTGTTCGCGCCCGGTTCGTAACTGGTATCGATTCCGGCAGTTCTTCCTGACATCGCGGCAGATCCTCGCTATACCCTGGCCGAGAGCGCGCGGTCCAGCAAAGCCATGGACCGCGACACCCTTTGATTCGCGCGGCACCACTTGTAGTAAGTGGCGGCGAAGTGTCCAATGCTTTGAGCCATGGCCCGGACCAAGACCCTCCCCGTCAATCCTGTCGTGTCGCTATTGTCAAACGCCTCGAGCTCCCGCAGCAGGGAATAAAAATGCCTCCGCATGGGGTTGTCTGTGGAGCTGTGCGGCGGAGCACACAATCCGAAGATCCCTCCCCACGACCGCAAGAAATTAGGCGGGAGTTCACAACATTCCTCCCTCTCCCACAAGCGGCGCCAGTCTGCCGCTCGTTCCTCCAAGATAGATTCCACTTCGCCGCACAACGCGGCGGCAAGAATGCGAAATTCTCGGTCTCCCTGAATGTCCGACTCGAAGTCCTGGGCGCCCAGCAGTTCTGGGACAGTCTTCCAGGCCAAGTAGTGGCGCCTCAGGTCATACGAAGCCGAGCGGTTGTGGGAGTGAATCACACGCGCCGCCGGGTTGTAGGCGATGCACAAGCCTTTTTCCAGCGCCCGCACCCCCCAGTCCAGATCCTCGGCGAATGGCAGCTGGCGAAAGGGCTGCGCCTCCCAGCAGCTTCGCCTTACAGCCGAGCATACGTTATTGAAGGCCGCCATCTGTAGCCGTTCCGGCAAACTTGCCGTCAGAAAGGAACACCAGTTCTCAACCTGCTGCAGGCGGAACTCGTCCCCCAGCACACGCCTCGAATATGCAACTTCCCAGAGGGCTACCAGATCGGCGTCCGCCCGCGGAGTTTGGGCGCCCGATACCCCGGCCACTCGCTCGTTCTCAAAAGGCCGGATCATTTCGGCCAGCCAGTTGGTTCCCTCCGGGACCGCATCCTGCACGAGCAGGACGCCAATCTCTCCTCTCGCCGCCGCAAGCCCCAGATTGCGCGTTTCTCCGTGATTGAACGATTCCGGCGGAATGGTTAGTACTTTCGCGCCGTAGCTGTCGGCCAGCCGGGGAGTTCCGTCTACGGAGCCGGAATCCACAACGATCAGTTCCGCAGGAGCAGGGTCTTGGGCCTGAATCGCTTCCAACGTCTCCCGAAAGCCATCTCCGGCATTCTTGGTCGGAATGACGATCGAGGCGCGGGTTGCCATCTGGGGCGGACACCCCACGAAGGACGGCGTGGGAGCTTTGACCTTCCACAGCATAACACTCCCCGCCAGCTATGCGGCGCTGCGGGAACGTCAGGGGGTGCGCGACATACCGGCTCGGAATGGCCTTCGGAGCCTCTCACATTTATGTCGCGCACCCGAGCGTTAGGGCAGCGCCTGTCTAGGCGCTCCCCGCAGACTTCGATACAATAGCGGTTCCGGCGGCACACAGCCTCTGGCGGCCGCCCCACCGGGCGGTCGCTCGCCCCATTCTTATGTCCCGCGTTTTGACTCCCGAAGAGCGGCGCAAGATCTTCCTCGACGGTCAGGCCGACGCAGCGGACTCGGAACGCATCGGCGCCGAAGAGCGCTTCTGGCCGCTCCGGTCTCGCAAAGGCCTCACTTCGGGAGACCACTTTGCCCGCTATTTGTTTGCCGCTGGCTACTGTGCCGGCAAGAGGGTGCTGGACATCGCCTGCGGAACCGGCTACGGCTCCTACATCCTCAAGACGCTCGGGGCCTCCGAGGTCGTCGGAGTGGATTACAACCGGGCTGTCATCGACGTCGCCCGCCGCGCGTACAGCGCCCCGGGCATCCATTTCCTAACGGGTGATGCGGCAGCGCTCCGCCTGGCGGGCGAGCCCTTCGAGGTGGTCGTCTCTTTCGAGACTTTGGAGCACCTCGCGGACCCGGACGCCTTCCTCGAGACTATCCGGCGTCACCTCGCCCCGGACGGACTCTTCATCGTCTCCTGTCCTCACGACGCGCGCAGCTCCTGGGTCAGCTCGTTCCACGTGCAACACTACACCTACCCGGAATTCCGCGCGGTGGTGGCCCGGTATTTCCCCAACCCGATTCCGGTCGCTCAGATCCACGGCATCGCCTCGCTGGTCCTGCCGCTGGAGGCCGCTGGGGCCGATGATCTCGCGCCGGCGGCGTTTGAGCGGGCGTATCTCGAGGTCGGCAAGCCCGTCGAGGACAGCGATGGGTTCCTGCTGCTGTGCGGCGCTATGCCTCATCCGCCGCAACCGCTGGCCGTCCTCACCAAGAACCTTTCGGACTTCCTGCAGGAGATCTTCTCCGGAGTAAGCTACATGCGGGAGCGTTTCCCCCGCCTGGAGGCCGACCTCGCCCAGACGCTCTCCAAGCTGGGTCGCGCGAACCGGCGGCTCATCGCCGTGACTCGGGCCCTGGACAACCAGAAGGCATACACTCTGGAGGTCCAGCACAACCGGGACGCCATGTACTACTCGCGCACCTGGCAACTCATGCTCGCCTGCCGGGACGCGCTCCGTTCGGTTCGAGGCCTGATCCAGCTTCCCCTGCGGGTGGCGCGGATTCTCACGCAACCGCCGCAGCTTTCCGGCGGCGGGGAGGCCAAGCCGCCGCTGGGGGTTTTGGCCCAATATCTGCCCCACCGGAAATCGTCGATCGCCGGGTGGCCGGCCAACCGCCCGCTCGTCACCATCGGGATTCCCTGCCACAACTACGGTCGCTTTCTCCGCGAGTGCATCGCGAGCATAGCGGCTTCGACCTTTCAGGATTTCGAGATCATCGTCGTGAACGATGGCTCGACCGATCCTGACACGCTGGCGGTGCTGGCCGAACTCGAGCAGTCCCCGCCGCCGGGCATCCGATTCCGCGTTGTCCACCAGGAAAACCAGGGCCTGGCCGCCGCTCGTAATAAGGGGTCCGCCCTGGCGCTCGGGAAGTATGTCGTATCGCTCGACGCCGATGACCGTATTGAACCGACCTATCTGGAGAAGGCCCTTTGGGCGCTGGAGCACAACCCCGAGTACGCCTTTTGTTATTCCCTGGTGCAAATGTTCGGCGCCGAGGAAGCCGTCTGGAAGACCGAGCCGTTCAGCCTGGAAAGGGCGTTGCGCTACAATCACGTTCCAACGGCAGCCGTATTCCGCAAGGAGGCGTGGGTCGAGGCAGGCGGTTTCCGCGACGAGCTCTACGGCCAGGATGACTGGAATTTCTGGATCACGCTCGGCGCCAAGGGCTGGGACGGCTTCCTGATTGAGGAGCCTCTGTTCTTTTACCGCAAGCATGAAAGCAGCATGTGGTCCGGCCTGCCCCCGGAGGAACGGCAGCGGACGGCCCAGAAGATCCAGTCCATGCACGCCTACCTATTCGGCCATGGCGATAGCCGGGAAGCCGAGGCGTTCCACCCGCCCCAAGATCCGGTCGTGCGCGCCGCTTTGGACCATCCCGAACCTCCACCCTCGCGCGGCGGCCCGATCGTCGAGCGCCGGCATCTGAACTTTGGCAACGGCAAGCCGGCCCTGCTGTTTGCCATTCCCTGGATGGATCTGGGCGGCGCAGAGCAGGTGGTGCTGCAAGTGATGCAGGGGTTAGCCGCGGACTACAACCTGGCCGTCGTCACGACACTGGATTCGCAGCATGAATGGGAGGCCGAGTTTCGACGGCTCACACCGTGGATTTATCACTTGGCGCGACTTCCCCTGCGCGCTCCGGCGGAGTATCTTCGTGAACTCATCCGCCTTCACAACCTCTGCGGCTTAGTGATTTCAGGCACGGCTCTGGCCTACGAGGCCCTGCCGGCGCTAAAGCAGGGCCTGGATCTGTGGACCGCCGATATCGTTCACAACACGGCGCCGGAAGGGTATTTGGCGACTGCCATTCGCCAGGACCCCTATATCGACTGTCATTTCGCCGTGGGCAGGCCGCAGCACGAAGGGCTCGTCCGCCAAGGAGGCGTGCCTCAGGAGAAGGTCCGCCTGGCCCCCACTGCCGCCGACGCCAGCGTGCGGTTCAACCCCGCCCCATACGCCTCTCGGCTGCCCGAGATCCGCCGCAAGTTCGGTCTGATCGGCGGCGAAACCGTCCTCACTTACACGGGGCGCCTGGCCGTTGAGAAGGACGTTCCGTTGTTTGTCCGGGTAGTCTCCGAGCTGGTGCGACGGCATCCGGACAAACACTTTCGGGCTTTCATCGCGGGAGATGGGCCGGAACTGGCCCGCATAGAGCACGAAATCCGGGCGCGGGGCCTGCAAAGCGTCATCGACCTGCTGGGCTTTTGCGACAACATCCCGGAAATGCTGGCCGTTTCCCGCTTCGCTTTTTTGACCTCGCGCTTCGAGGGCAGCTCGATCACCCTGCTAGAAGCCATGAGCATGCGGCAGGTAGTTCTGGCGACCGACGTGGGCAACATCCGCGACGTGATCGAGAACGGGGTGAACGGCTTCATTGTTCCCAGCCGCGAGCCGGCCGACTTTGCGGCGCGGGTCGGCGAAGTGCTGGCCGATGCGGCGCGCGAAGCCGAGATCAGCAAGTGCGCCCGCCGGACGGTCCTCGAACGCTACGAGCTCTCCTCCATGGTTCGCATCTATGCCGACGCGATCGCCCAGGCCCTGGCTGAGCGCCGGCAGCCGGCATGAAAAACTCCAGCCTTCTTTCTCAAGCCGACACCACCGGTTCAAGGCGCGAGGACGTGCTCTGTGGTGCGCTGCTGGCCCTGTTTACCCTCTGCTTGTTGCTGGTGGCCCGCTCCTATCACCTTACCGACCGGCGCCCGCCTACCTTTGACGACGCCTGGTACCTGGAATCCAGCCTGCATTTCTATCACCAGCTCACCAGCGGCGGCCTGCCCGAACTGGTCTCCGCTTATGCCGGATCGTTCCGAACCAAGGCGCCTTTGATCTCGGTGCTGCCCCTGCCTTTTTATTTGCTCCTGGGCGAGCGCTTTCAATCGGCCATACTGGTGAATTTCACCTTCCTCGCGCTGACCAGCGTCTACCTTTTCCTGCTGGGACGCCGGCTGTTCTCGGCCGGCGTGGGGCTGGCAGCGGTGGTGTTTTACCAGACCATGCCGCTGGCGTATGGCCTGGCGCGGGTCTTCATGCCGGATTACGGGCTGGCTGCCCTGGTGGTGATCTGGCTGTATTACCTGGCAGCTTCCGATCGGCTCCGCCGGGGGAGCGCCATTTTCGCCCTGGGGGTGGTTTCAGGCCTCGGCCTGCTGATGAAGATCCTGTTTCCTGTTTATGTCGCCGCACCGCTGCTGGTTGTTTTGCTGCGGCGCCGCAAGGAAAAGCCGGAACCGGCCGAAGAAGCTTTCTGGCTCTGGCGCTTTGGAGCGCGACATCCCCTGGTCGCCCTGGCAGCGCCGTGCCTGGCCCTGGCCGCGAGCTGGTATCCCTTCCATCTCGGGACCATCTTGCGCTACGCCTGGGAGGCCGGCTACGGCGAGATCGGCAGCCAATACAGTGATGCCGGCGTGGCCCGATGGATCGTTCAGGTCATTAACGAGGGCATGTCGTCTTACTATGCGGCGGCGTTTGGCATGCTGGGCTTGGCGGCGCTCGCCTTGGTTAGGCCGCCTCACGTGGCGGGCCCGTCCGGCCGGGGCGACCGTGCCGGGCTGCTTCTGGGTTGGATCGTTCCTCCGCTGCTGGCGATCGTTGCCGGGCGCAACCGCGAGATCCGCTTCATCCTCCCCGTGCTGCCGGCCTTCGCCCTGCTGCTGGCGGCTTCCGTATTCCGGCTGGGGCGCCGGCCCGCGGTACAGGCGCTCCTGGTGGCGCTGCTGGCGATCGTTCCGCTGCGCTTGTTTGCGGTGTTAAGTTCCCATTCCTCCGTGCCGCAGCACCACGGCTTCGAACACCCTCTGATGCTGGGGCCTTTCATTCTCTTCGGCCGCGATCTCGGCTGGGCGCGCCCGCCGGATGCCGAAGGCCGCTGGGGCCAGGAGCGGATTCTCGGGGCCCTGGATCAGATGGGCCCCCCTTCTGCCACTCCTCGCTACGTGGTGGTTGGGGTGGAGCATCGCTTTCTGAACGCCAACCTGCTCAGTTACCTGAATTCCTACACCCACTATCCCCTGCTGTTCCATTCCCTGGGCTACGCGGAATCTTCCGAGGAGCGGGCCGTGGAGCGCATTTACAGCCTGGATGCCCGTTTCCTCGTCACGGCCGAAGGGTTCCACAGCTTCGAGCTGGCACAAGTTTTCAACCAGGTGAACGGCGGGATTCAGCAGCGGCTGGATCGCGGAGAACTGCCCTTCCGCCTGCGGGCCAAGGTGGCCCTCACCGATCGGGTGAAAGCGGCCATCTATGAGCGGGAATCGCCTTGGGTTCGCTTTTTGCCTGGCGCGCCGGCGGAGGCGCCTTCTCATCCCTTGCCCGTGGATTTCTACGGGGGGATCCGCTTCCTGGGCTACGACTGGAAGCGCGTCAATCCTTATCTGTACCAGCTCTCTTTCTACTGGACGACTGTGCATCGGGTCTACGAGGACTACCGCGTAAACCTGGATTTCCGGCGAGGAGGGCAAACCGTTTTGCTCCAGGACCACTATGTTGGCGGCGGCCTGCATCCCTTCTACGAATGGGAGCCGGGCGAGGTGGTAAAGCAAAGCATGGCTGTGTACTCGCCGGTGGGCGGGCCGTCCGGGCCATCGGAGTGCCGCCTGTGGCTGACCCGGTGGGGCATGGGCGACCCGCATCAGATCACGGATCCGAAGGAAATGATCCACCAGAGTGTGGTTCCATTGAGGCTGGAGGAATGAGCCCGGAGCCGCAACCCCTCCCTCGCCCCGGCGCTGCTCGAGAGGCGTTCTGCTGGTCGGCGCTGGCCCTCTTTACCCTTTTTTTGCTGGTGGTCAACCACTATTACTACCTGAAGAACACCCGCGTTCCCATTCAGGATGAAGCCTGGTACCTGGAGACCAGCCTTCATCTCTACCACGGCCTGGCCGATCGTGATCTGGATCGTTTCGTTTACCATTACAAGACCGCGTTCCAGACCAAGGCCCCTCTGATCTCCGTTCTCCCCTTGCCTTTTTACCTGCTGTTCGGGCCCAGCCGTTGGTCGGCGCTGCAGGTGAATGGTTTGTTCTTGGTTGTATCCAATCTGTGGCTGTTTCTCCTGGCGCGGCGGCTCTTCTCGGCCGAAGTGGGATTGGCCGCCGTTGTGTACTACCAAACCATGCCTTTGGCTTTCGGACTTTCGCGGACCCTGATGGTCGAGTATGGCCTGGCCGCCCTGGTCCTGGTCTGGCTCTATTGCTTGGTGGCCTCCGATGGACTGAGCCGGGGCGTGGCCAACTTTATGCTGGGCGTGGTCCTGGGTCTCGGCCTGCTGATGAAGGTTATTTTTCCCGTCTTCATTGCGGGACCGTTCCTGGTCGTGTGGCTGACGCGCCGCCGTCACGGAGCGGTCCCTCGTGCTGAGTCTCCGTTTTGGCGCTCCTGCGCCCGCTGGCCGCTGGCGGCCATCGCCCTTCCGGCCTTGGCCATTGCCGGCTCCTGGTACGCTTTCAATCTGATTCACGTGTTGCAGTTCGCCTGGGAAAATACTTTCGGCCAGATTGCCTCCGGGTATGTCGCTCCGGGGCAGTCCTCCCGGCTCCTGCTCGTGATCAATGAAGGCATTTCGTCTTACTACACGACAGTTGTGGCAGTTCTGGGATTCGCTGCCCTGGCGGCGGCCGTGAGACGCCTGGGTTGGAAGAAGCTAGTCTCGAACGAACGCGCCCTGCTTTTGCTTGGCTGGTTGGTCCCTCCCATGCTTGTTATGGCGGCCAGCACAAACCGGGAGATCCGTTTCGCCATTCCGTTGCTGCCCGTAATCGCCATCTTCTTCGCGGTTTCAATCTTTCATTTGGGCCGCCGGCGGGGCTGGCAGGCGATTCTGGCGCTGCTGATCGTCATTTTTCCGTTGCGGCTTTTTGCCGAACTCAGTTTTCCCGCGCGCGCGCATTCTCATGACAACACTATACAATGGGGGCCTTTCCTGATTTTCCGGCACGTGATGGCCTGGGCCCATCCACCCGATTCGCAGGGCGCCTGGGACCAGCAGCGGATCGTCGAAGCGATTCATCGCATGGATACGCCGGAGGCGGAGTCTCACTACGTTGTCGTGGGCGTGGAGCACCCCTATTTCAATGCCAATCTGCTCAACTATCTGGATGCGTACCGGCGATCCAACCTGCACTTTACTTCCTTGGGCTACGCCGAGTCTTCCGCGGACCGGGCCATCGAGCGAATCAACAAGCTGGATGCGCGCTTCCTGGTCATGGCGGAGGGTTTCCACAACTTCGAGCTGAGCGATTTCTTGAACCAGATCAACGGCGGGATTCAACACCGCCTCGATCAGGGGCAACTGCCCTTTCGTTTTCGGGCCCGCATACCGCTCGATGGCGGCATCCAGGCTGTCATCTACCAGAGGGAAGCGCCGTGAAACGGACCGCTGTCAGCTTCCTTTGCTGGTCGGGCCTGGTGTTGTTCACCCTTTACCTGCTGCGGGTGAACCAGTTCTACTATCATGCCAACACCCATGTCCCCACCTACGACGAAGCCTGGTACCTGGAGACCAGCCTCCGGCTTTACCACCGGCTCGCCGGCGGCGGCCTGGGCGAGTTCCTGGAAGCCTACCGGGGCTCCTTTGGCTCCAAGGCGCCGCTCATATCGGTTCTTCCTGCGCCTTTTTACCTGGTCTTCGGCGTGAGCCACGTCTCCGCCTTGATGGTGAACAGCCTCTGGATTGTCATCGCCAATCTATATCTGTTTCTGCTCGTGCGGCGACTGTTTTCGGCCGAGGCCGGGCTGGCGGCGGTGGCTTTCTATCAGACTATGCCGCTCGTTTACGGACTTTCCCGGGTCGTCATGGCGGAGTACGGGCTCGCAGCGCTGGTCCTGGTGTGGCTCTATTATCTGGTCGCTTCTGAAGGGCTGCGGCGCGGCCGGGCGAATTTTGCTCTGGGAGTGGTGCTGGGTCTGGGCCTGTTGATGAAGGTCCTGTTTCCCGCCTTTATCGCCGGGCCGCTGCTCGTGACCTGGCTCTGGCGCCGGCAGGAAAAAGCGCCGCTGCCGGACGAGGGTTTCTGGCTCTGGCGGCTGTGCGCCCGCCGGCCGCTCGTTGCCATCGCGGCCCCTGCCTTGGCTATTGCTGCTACCTGGTACGCCCACCACTGGAAGACGTTGCTGGAATTTGCCTGGCAAAGCGCCTTCGGCGAGGTGGCCGTGGAGTACGGCGCGGGCGGCCTGGGGCGGTGGATGCTGGCCCTCATTAACGAGGGCATTTCTTCATACTATGCCCTCGCGCTGATCCTGCTGGGCTCGGTTGCTCTGATAGGAAGCCACAGGCGCGTGGCGTGGCATCAACTTGCCAGGGACGAGCGGACCCTGCTGCTCCTGAGCTGGCTGATTCCCCCGCTGGTCGTGTTGGCGGCGGGCCGGAACCATTTGCTCCGCTTCGTCATTCCCCTCCTGCCCGTGTTTGCCATTGTCCTGGCTGTTTCCATCTTTCAATTAGGCCGCCGGAACCTGGCGCCGGCCTTGCTGGCCTTTCTTCTCGTGATCTACCCGCAGCGGCTCTATGCGGCGATGAGCTACTTCTATCATGGCCACGAGCAGCATCCCGTGCGCTGGGGCCCGTTCATCCTTTTCAGCCGGGACCTGGGATGGGCTCATCCTCCGGTTTGGGAAAGTGGGCGGGAGCGTCGGGGCCTGCTGGAGGCTCTCCGGCGCCTGGTCTCCGACGCGGTGCGGCCGGAATATGCCGTGGTGGCCGTCGAGCACGTGTATTTGAACGCCAATCTGCTCAATTACCTTAACGCCTATCAGGAATATCCTCTGGTTTTCACTTCGCTCGGCTATGCCGAATCGTCGGCGGAGAGGGGCATCGAGCGTATCTACAGCCTGGACGCCCGTTTTGTCATCCTCGGCGAGGGCTTCTTGCAACTGCCAGGCTTCCTGAATCGCGTGAATCGCGAGGTGGCGGCCCGCATCGCGCAGGGCGAGATGCCCTATCGTCTGCGGGCCCGGGTTCCCCTGGCGCATCAGATGAAGGCGCTGATATATGAGCGTGAGTCCCCGTGGGCCCGCTCTCAGGCCGGTTCGGAGCCGCCCCGGCCGGCCCATCCGCTGGCCGTCGACTTTCCCGGCGGCATTCGTTTCTTGGGCTACGACTGGAAAAAGAAAGACCGTTTTCTGTGGGAGCTTTCCTATTACTGGACCGTCCTTGATCGCGTAGCCGAGGATTTTCTCATTAACGTCGAATTCCGCCGGGGAGACTCCGTAGTGGCCAGGCAGGATTACTTTATCGGCGACGGAAGGTTCCCTTTTCCCGAGTGGCAGCCTGGGGAAGTCGTGCGGCAGACCCGGACCGTCTATCTCGGTCCCCAAAGCGGCGGAGGTCCTGTTGAGGTCCAACTCTGGCTGACGGCCTGGGGCTTCGGGCCGCCGCGCGGCGAGCGGCTTCCCGCGCGGCGAGCGGCTTCATTTCAGGCTGGGGGAATGATGGCCGGCCGATGAGACCCAACAGACTGTCCCTGACGGACTGGTTGCTCGCCGCTGCGCTATGTTTCGGCACGTTCGTCGTGTTTGCCGCGGGGGCCGGCCGCCTGGGTTTCTACACTGACGACGCCGGGTGGCTGGCGGGCCTGTCTCCGATAGAGTGGCCCCGCCTGTGGGAGCATATGCGCAGCTATGTGCCGGGTCGATACCTCCACGTCCTATGGCAGTACTTGATCTTTAAGGTGGTGGGGCAGCCTGTCACTCATCTTCCGGCGCTTCACATCGTCCAGTCGGCGCTTGATGGTCTGGTCGTCGTTGGCTTCTTCTTGCTGCTTCGGCTGTTGCAACTGCCTGGTCACGTGGCTCTTATAGCAGCCGGTTTGTTTGGCTTCTGGCCCATCTGTGGCGAGGTCCATTTCTGGTGCGCTGCGGCTCCTCAGAACCTGGTGTCCACGCTGTTCGTGATGGCATTTGCCATGACCTCCCTGGCCTTACTCGACGGCCGGCGCTCCTGGTGGTGGTGGGCCTTCGATGCGACGGCCTTTTTCTGCGCACTGTTCACTTACGACCAGGTATTTTTTGTCTTGTTCTTGCTTGCGGGCTTGCGCTTGGCCGTAATGGTTTCCCGGCCGGGCCGGCGCAAGTGGAGAGTTGGCGTCTTTCACTTGGTCTACTTGGGCGCTGGAGCTTTCTATGTCTGGCTGAAGCTGGCCATGCCGGCCAGCGCTGGCCCGGTGCTGCGCTCGGAAAGTCTGCGTGCGCTGATCTGGAATATCCGCAATACTGTTTCTAATAATCTCGGGAGAGTGTGGTGGAAGCAGGTCGCGCCACTTTACGCCAGCGTGACTTTCTTGGACTGGCTGCTGGCGTTGGCGGTGGCGTCGGGGCTGGCGGCACTGGCCATAACGCTTATGCAGTGCGCGCCGCGCTCTTCTGAGCAGGATGCCGCCAAGCCACGCCTGGGGGCTCTCCTTGGGCTGGCGCTCTTGTTCTTTGTGGCCTCCTATTTACCAATCTGGCTGTGGTACATTGCCCCGCGCCATCACTTCCTTCCCTCGATCGGGCTGTTTGCCGGTGGAGCGGTGTGCCTGGCTTGGTTTTTGGAGAAACTCCGCGCGCGAATGGCGCAAGTGCTCGTGGTTCTGCTTCTGGGAGTAACGATTTTCCTGTTCGCCGCCGCCGACCGTGGGGAAAGCCGCTATTGGGGAGACGCTTTCACCAGCAAGAAGGAGTTATTCGCCGAACTGAAGCCTTTCCTCGAGGGGAAAGATGCTCTGGCGCTGGAGGATTTTCCTTCCTTTGTGGGCCCCGCGCCTCTGATCGACCACCACGATGCGACTTTTGCAGCCGCCTTGTTCTACCGCGGCTCCCCCTCGTTCATCCCTCACGCCGGCGGCTCGATTGGCAGTGTTCCCGCGCCTGGCGGCCTCTTCTTGTACACTCACAGCACTTACGGCCCCCAGAGCTTCCAGTATTTCCCAGGCTACAGGACTCTGGTCGTGCGCTTTACCGCATGGGAGAATGGCAGGTTGAAGTTTCAGACGAACCCGGCGCGACCCTTGCCGTACGAGGTGGTTTCCATCAGCCGGACGCCCCGGTCGTGTTCCTTCGCCGTGCATCGAACCTCCGCCCGGCGAGAGGGCGATGGGATTGCGGTCTCGTTGGAATTCGAAGCAAATCTTTCCCCACACACCTGCGTAGCGGCGGTCTTCCGCTACCTCCATGGAGGGCAATCCCACCGTTGGGGCCTGCTCGACAGCGAAGGGAGGCTGAATGTCATTCCCGTGGTCCTGACCGGGCCGGGACCTGACTGGCCTGCGGGCGGCCACCTATGGGTCGAAACCTTGCGGCTTTCTTCCTTCCCGCGCACCGAGCGGATCCACCTCGATTACTTTGTAGCTAGCGACCACCATCCTCCGGTGCGCCTGGGCACGTCCGAATCCGCGGTCGAGCCATGAAGGACGCTTGGGATTCGATGATTGAATTGATGGTGGCGGAGTGAACACGGGGCAGAGTTTGCGGGAGGGCGGCGTTGCACCTTCTGTGGGGTGGATCCTTGCTGTTTACGCCTGCCTCAGCGCTGTTTACCTGCTTTACATTCCCCATGCGCTGCCGGTGCTGGACGACTGGACCTGTTACGAACAATGCGAGCGAGCGCGCGCCGGCGGGATTGGCGGCGAGTTGTCTTTGCTGCGCCGGGTAATCGACAACAGTTGGGGAGATATTTTTCGCATGTATTGGGCCAGCAATGTGGTGGTGGTGGTCCTCTCATTCGCCGCGGGTTTTGCCGGCTGGCCGTATTTCCTGCTCGCCTGGACGGCGCATCTGCTTACCGCCGTACTGTTGCAGCGCATTGTCTGGCTGCTGGCCCGAGACCAGGAAATCGGATTCTTCGCCGGGGCGATGTATGTGGTTTTTCCCGCCGCCAATAATGCGTTGTTCTGGCCCGGGACGAACTGCATCTACTACCTGCAGGCTCTGGGCTTTTTCTGGTGGTTTTACCTTACCTGGAAGAAGCTGGCAGTCGCCAAAGACTATCGCTATCGCTGGAAGGATCTCGCCCTGCTGCTGCTGGTAGTGTTTTCGGGTGAGCAGATTCTACCCGCCCTGGTGCTGTTGATGCCCGTGGCTTTTTGGCTGTTCGGAGAGCGGCAGAACCACCGCGCATTCTTTCGCTTCTGGCTGACACATGCGACGATGGTAGCCATTCTGGTCATTTCTTATGCCCTGCTGATCAATCGCAACCCCATCTTTCGAAGTTTCGGAATGCGCTATGGCGCAAGCGGCCGCTGGAATCCCCGGCCGGTCGTCCTCATGCTCTTGGGGTCTCTTGGGCTGGCGCCCCAGACTGCCGGATGGCGGCCCGCCTGGGGGCTTGACGGGATGCTGATCGCAATTCTCGGCTTGGCCGCGATCGCCCTCTTCTGGGGCTGGCGACGATGCTCCCACTTCTCCCGCACTTCCGTCCGGCAGGGCACGCTCAAAATATTGCTTTGGTCCGTGGCTGGTGCGGTTTTGACTTACCTTCCCCTGGCCCGGCTGAACACTTTCGAGTGGCGATACCTGTATGTGCTGTCGGTGTTCCTGGTTCCGGCTGGCGCGGCGCTGCTGGGACTGATGAAGCGTCCTGCGCGCGTCGTCTTAGTCCTGCTAGCCGTGGCTTACGGCGTCTCGGTCACCTACTTTGAAATGCGCCAGTGCTGGGTCCCGCAGAGCCGGGCGGCGCGAGCCATGCTGGACACGGTTGCCGGGGCAGGCCCGTTCCTGGCGCGTGACGTGCTGATTTTTTCCGGAGATCCGGTTGCGAACGGACCCGCGCCGAGCTTCATCAATGGAGCAAGTTGGTCCCTGAACAGCATGCTCCAGCACTACTCGCGCTCCGCGCAGATCCAGGGCGCGCGCGATCTGGCGATGAACGAGCGCGGCGAGCTGGCATTGTATCGCCCAGGCTCTTTCGTCCCCTGGTTCCACAAGGAGGAGCTTCACCGCCGCCTTCGGGTGTTCGTCTACGATCCAAGCAACAACCGCTTTGCGCCCAAATCCCTGCTCGCTTTCCCTGCTGCAGAGGGGCGGTATCAGCTATTTGCCCTGAGGACCTTTCAAGCCGCGGGTCCGTTTCCGGAACGCGCTTTGACCAGAGAAGAACTGCAGGGGTTGCCATATTCGAACCAGATCTATTTCGTCCACCGGATTCCCGGCCGCCGGCACTGGCAAGCGGCGGGATCGTGAGGCCCTTCCTTATGCCCGGCGTCTCCATTGTCGTGCCAGTACTAAACGAACGGGAAAACATCGGGCCGCTCATCGCCCGGTTGGAAGCCGCGGTGGAGGCCGATCTCGAGGAGATTCTCTTCGTGGACGACGGGTCGATCGACGGCACGGCGGAGCTTCTGGCCGAGCTCTGCCGGCGATATCCGCGGGTGAAGGCTCTGGTGTTCACCCGCAATTTCGGCCAGCAGGCGGCGCTGAGCGCGGGCCTGGACTTCGCCCGCGGGGACGCCGTCGTGCTGATGGACGGAGACTTGCAGCACCCGCCCGAGCTCGTGCCGCGTATGATCGAGTTGTGGCGTGGGGGCGCCGCCATCGTCTCGACCATTCGGCGCGCCCAAAGCGACGCCGGGTGGTTCAAGCGCGCCGGAACCGCGCTGTTTTACCGCGCCATCAACCTCATTTCGGAGACCCCGATCGAGCCCCACGCCGCCGACTTCCGGCTGCTGGCGCGGCCCGTGGTGGAGCAGTTGCGCCGCCTGGAAGAGCGGCGGCGCTTCTTGCGCGGCCTGATCCACTGGACCGGCTATCGGCAGGCCACCCTGGAGTTCGACGCCCCGGCGCGCGCCGCTGGGCGCACCAAGTATTCCGCTTCGCGCATGGCCGCCCTGGCCCTGGACGCCATCCTTTCCTTCTCCCGCTTTCCGCTCCGGGTCGGGTTTTACGCCGGCCTGTTGCTATGGCTCGTCTCCTGCGTTTACGCGGCCTACGCCCTTTACGTGAAGTTCGTCAAGGATACGGTGGTGCCCGGCTGGACCTCGATCATCATCGTGGGCACGCTGATCGGCGGGTTCCAGAGCATCCTGCTCGGCTTGATCGGCGAGTACGTGGGTAGACTATACGAGGAGACGAAACGGCGGCCGCTGTACCTGGTGGCGCGAGCTTACGGCCTGGAATCTGCGCCGGAGGGGCCTGGCGGGCCCGGCGACAGCGCCCTATCGCCAGGCGGTACATAGTAAATCCAGATCGACTTCCCCGCCCGCGCCGTTGGCATCCGTTCGCGCAACCATTTAAACTCGGACCGGTCATTGTATACGCCGATCAGCTTGTTGAGGCTGATGGCGCTCCAGCCTTCCACTGGCTTAAATGGCGGAAGCTCTATAGCTCGCACTCCCACTTTGCCTGGAATCGTCACTCCAAAATAGTTCAAATGGATCGTTTCGATGTGGTGCTCCTGCTGAAAGCGGCCCAGGCGCGCCAGGTCCTGGCCCCAGTCCAGGTTGCTGTCCAGCAGGAACCTCTCTTCTCGTCCCCGCGCAATCTGGTTGAAGTAAGCCAGGTAGTCCGGGTGGGCGGCAACAGATTCCCCCACCTGCCAGACTGCTAGCGCCGTTGCCGCCAGGGCGAGCGTCCGCCGCCGGCCGGGCAGGCGCTCCGGATCGGCCCACAGGCCCGCAGCCAGAATGGCGAAAAGCGGATAAATCGGCAGCACGTGCCGCACCCCGATATTCAGGTTGGCCTGGGTGCTCAAACCCAGGATGACAGCCACCGCCAACAGTGGAGAAAGCGTGCCCCGCGCGCCGGCGGCGTACCGCCCGGTGGCATATAGAGCAATTCCCATACCCGCCAGCGCCAGCATCGGAATCGTGGTCTTCACTCCCACCGCGACCGGGAAGTAATACCACCAGCCGTGGTCCGTGATGTGGCCGAGCAGATAGGCCTTCTGCCCCTGCCGGTTGTGGGACAGCACGTCGATGATGCCTCTGACAAACTGATGGGCGGGCAGGCGTCTGCGGCCCAAAGTACGCAGCATCAGCCCGGGCGCGCTTTGTTCGGCGCCCCCGCGGAATGGGCCGCGGTATTGATGGCCGGGAGGCAGGATGATTCCCACGTCGAATAAATACCCGGCCCACACCAGGAAGAAGAACACCGCGCAAAACACCACACCGCGGCCGGCGCTCTTCCCGATAGCGGCGCCCCTGGGAGCTCCCTCTCGCCTCCATCGTCTCAATCCGGCCTCCACAAAATACAGCAGCGCCAGCGGCGGGAGAAAATAGAGGGCGGAAAACTTGGAGAGGGCCGCCAGGCCGAAAGCGGCTGCCGACGCCAGGCAGTAGCGCAGCCCGGGCTGCTCGCTCCAGCGCCAAAAGAAATAAGCCGCCGTCACGACGGTGGCGGCGGCCGCCAGGTCCAGCGTTGCCAGGGAAGCATGGCCGATCAGCGTGGGAGAGCAGACCAGGAGCAGGCAGGCCACTAACCCCGCCCGAACCCCGTAAAGCCGCCAGCTCCAGTGGTAAACAATGCAAAAAAGCAGGACCGCATAAGCCAGGTTTCCGGCTCGGGCCAGTGCCAGGGATTTCCAGTAGAAGTCGGTGCTGCCGAACGTCCAGGCCCCGTGGCCCCAGATTTCGTTGTGCTCATTTACGCGCAGGCCGGCCAGGAAAAACGGCAGCACGGCCACCATGAACCTGGCCAGAGGCGGATGCTGGGCCTCGACGGTGTAGGTCCTTTTCTGCAAGATTTCCAGCCCGGCGCGGATGTGAGTGTTCTCGTCCATGGAATCGTTGAACACCCGGTAGGTGAGCACGATGCGGCCGATAAACAGGAATAGCAGCGCCGCCAGCAGAAAACGCTGCCAGGTTCGGGCGTGACTTTGTGGGGACAAGTCCAAATCCTAACTCAACGGCCGCCTTCCTCGGCCCATCGGCGGGGGTGGACCGCTTCCGGCGGGCCTTGCCGCTCCTGGTGAGAAAACGGAGCGGCGAAGTAGATGTCGCTTGCAGCCAGGTCCAGTTGCTCCCGGGTGAACTCCCGCGGGGAAGGCGCCGGTCCGGTGTACCCTTTCAGAGGGTAGAGGCGATAGGCGCCGCCGCGGATTTCCTGCGCCAGCAACCGCCGCTCCGTGACTTCCCCGTTGGCCTCGACCACCAGGACCCAGGAGCGCCGGGGCTCGTCCGGCTTCAGGTCGCGCATGTAGTTGCGGTGGTAGACACGCAGGCGGCCGGCGTCGCTTACAATTTCGCAGGCCGCTTCCAGGCCGTGGACGCCGGTTACATGCTCGGCGAAAGGGGTCGAGGCCCATCCCGCCAGGAAGGCAAAATGGGGCGCCGTGCCCAGCCACAGCGGCGTGTTGGAAACGATGATCAGATCGTGCGGTTCGACCGGAAGCTGTCGCAGCCGGGCTGCGATGGCGCGCAGGTTCCGGGACTGGGGGATCCAACACTGCCCCATGTCGGCGAGAGTCGCCATGGCCAGCCAGCCCGCCAGGGCGGCGGCCAGCGGCATCCGGAGGGCCGGCACAGCTAGCGCCGCCGTCGCCAGCGCCAGGGCGAGATACGGCGCGGGAACATAGTCGTAACGATACTCATGGGCCCGCAGAAACCAGATCGGGCCGTAGGCCGCCAGCCACAGGCCGGCGGCCAGCAGGCACGTGCGTAGTGCCGGAGTTTTCTCCGCGTCCGCCCGGCGCAGGCCTAAGAGCGTCACCGCGGCGGCCAGCAGGGCTGCCGCCCCGGCCTGCCAGGTGAACTGCAGGCGATAAAAGGCCCCGGGCCCCAACCCGGTGAGTCTCCTATAAGTATTTATAATAGCTATGAAATTCTCCCAGCTTCTCCGGGGCGAGAATTCGTACCGCAGGCCGAAACCCATGGCCATGAGGGGCGCCTTGTTGACGAGCAGTGTGTAGAAGCCCGCCGCCGTCAGCACGGTCCCCCATGCCAGCAGGGTGGCCCGCAGACCGGTCTTCGAGCGGAGGAACCAGGCTGTTAATGGAGCGGTCGCCACAAGTAGCCCGAAGACCGGGTCCCCGGAGAAAAGCGCCAGCACCAGGAACAGCGCCTGCCGCGCCGCCGCTCTTCCCTCCAACCGGCCGGCAACCAGGCTTGCTGCGAGTGAGCGCCAGTAAAGTACAAACCAGACCGTGGACCAGACGAAGCAGGAGATGTTGAAGCTCCAGAACAAGGCGCTGTGCGCGGCCGGCGCCAGCAGAAACACGACTCCCACCAGGAAAGCCGGGCGCGACCCGATCCCCAGCCTCTCGAGGGTCTGGCGCAGCAGGATCGCGTTCCACGCGTGTACCAGCAGGATTACGGCAAAGACCACGCCGGGCGCATAGCCGGCCGCCAGCCAGACCAGATAGCTTGTGAGGAAGCTGAGCCAATAGAAGCGGAACTGGTTGTGGATCAGGTTCTGGAAGATCGCCACAGCCACGCGAAACGGTTCCGCCCCGCCGGCATCTCGCGCGGCCTGGTAGCGCTCCAGAATGAACCAGTCATCCAGCACGAACTCGGCATGCGGAAGATAGATCAGGTAAATCGAAGCCAGGAGGAGGTAGGCTATGGCGGCCAGAAGCTGGTAGCTGGGTCGGCGCAAATCCTATAATAACGAAATGACCTGCGCGATCTGTAAGGGCCGGAAAGGCAAGCGATTCTGTCCCGCTCTGGGTTCCGAAATTTGCACGCAGTGTTGCGGGAGCGAGCGGGAGGAGTCGATCGATTGCCCGCTCGACTGCCCATACCTCGTGGAAAGCCGGCAACACGAGAGGCTGGCGGGGATCAGCCCGGAAAATTTTCCTTACAAAGAGATTAAGATTAGTGATACCTATCTGCGGGAACGAGAGGAGCTGCTCAACGCCGCCGCCCGGTCCGTGCTGACCGGGGCCTTCAACACGCGCGGCGCGACGGACCACGATGCGCGCGAAGCGCTGGACGCGCTGGCGCGAACCTACAAAAGCCTGGAAAGCGGGGTCTACTACGAGACCATCCCGCCGTCGCCGGTGGCTCAGGCTCTCGTCAGGCAGATGCAGGAGCTGCTTAAGCAGTTCCGCGAGGAAGAGACCAAGCAGGCCGGCATGGTCCGGACCCGCGACGCCGATGTGCTGGGCATTCCGGTGCGGGAGGTGGCGCGGGCGGCGGCGGACCGCTGTGGCTTCCAGTTATGGTCGGAGGCTTTCCTGGAAGGCGGCCGGCCCGACCTGGCTGGAGCGGTGGCCACCCTGATTGCGGCCGGCGCGCGGCGAATCCTTGTGATCCCCTACTTCCTCACCCTCAGGCTCCATTTGCAGCGCGACCTTCCGCGCCTGGTGGCCGAAGTTTCCCGCGGGCATGAAGGGGTAAACATCATCTGCGGCGACCCGCTCGACGGCCATCCGGCCCTGGTCGACATCCTCGCAGAACGGGCCAAGGAAGCGCGGCGAAAGCTTTGATTGGACGGCCGGCCAGACAGTCTGCCAGCGGCGGCGCCTATGGATGATAGGCCGGTAGCCCAGCGACAGTTGGCAGCGGAGGCGCGGGAAGCGCCCGGAGCCGCAGCCGCTCGAAGGCGATCGTTTCCCGGATCATCTGGTCGAGGGAGGTCAGCGGGGACCAGCCGGTGAGGCGCTGCATCTTACAAATACAAGGGACCCGGCGCCGCATGTCCTCAAAGCCCTTCTCAGGATAGGCCTCGTGATACGGGACGCGGACGACCGGGCTGGCCGAGCCGGTGATCCGCTTGACGCGCTCGGCGAGTTCCAGGATCGAGATTTCCTCCGGTCCTCCGATGTTGAATATTTCTCCCTCCGCCTGCCGCGAGCCCAGCAGCAAGAGCAGGGCCTCTACGCAGTCCCGCACGAAGGCGAAATTCCGCGTCTGGCGGCCGTCGCCGAACACCCGGATCGGCTCCCCGGCCAGCGCCGCGCAGACGAAATTGGGCAGCACCATGCCATAGCGTCCGGCCTGCCGCGGCCCCACGATGTTAAAAAAGCGCGTGATGATCACCGGCAATCCGTAGGTTTCCGCGTAGGCCAGGGCCAGAAACTCGTCGAGCTTTTTCGAAGTGGCATAGGACCAGCGGGTGACCGGAGCCGGGCCCAGCACCGAATCGGCCGTTTCGCAGAGCGAGTCCGCATCGTTCTTGCCGTAGACTTCCGAGGTGCTTGCCACCAGCGCCTTTCTGCCCAAGCGTGTGGCGGCCCCCAGGACGATGTCCGTGCCGTTCACGTTGGTCCTGAGGGCGCCGAGCGGATGGTCAAGAACATACCGCACGCCGACGGCCGCCGCCAGGTGAACGACCAGCCCGCATTTTTCAACCAGCCGACGGACCAGGGCGGCATCGAGCACGCTGCCTTTCACGAACTCGAATTTCGGGTGGCCGATCAGTCCGCCCAGGTTCTCGATCGAGCCCGTGCTCAGGTCATCCAGCACCACCACGGGCCGGCCGTCGGCCAGCATGGATTCGGCCAGATGAGAGCCGATAAAGCCCGCGCCGCCGGTAATGAGCGTTTTCACGGCCGGGCCTCCAGGCTGACGTAGAAGCCCTGGTACCAGCCGTTTCTGGCCAGCAGGCTGTAATTTCGGCGCTGGTAGTTCCCGTAAAGGCGCAGGGAACGGGCGAAGCGGATACCGGCCGATGAAGTCACTTCCCAGTCGACTCGATAGTCGGCGGCCCGCACCACCTGTTGC
>JACQDG010000261.1 GCA_016201185.1 Acidobacteriota bacterium
TGGAGGCTCGGGGCGAATCTGCCGTGAACCCCGAGGACCTTCACCTGCCACTGGTCGCCCGGAGGATGGCTGAGCGGAAAAGAGGGCAGCGTCCGAGGACGTTTCGCCAAAATGGTTACGTACCGGCTGACGTCCTTGTAGGAAGATTCATCGGGAAACGGTTCCCGGGACACAAAGTCAATGACCGCCCGCGCGGGACAGATCATGAGCTCAGCTTTGAACGGCAGCCGGCGGAGAAATTCGGCGCGCAGCATCGTCTGGCCGATCGCCTTGCGGACGACGAAGGTCCCTGCCGCCCCCACGTTGACCACATCGAAGTCCCCCAGCTCTCTGGCGAGGACTGCGGGGCGGAACGCCTTGTGCCCTCCCACGTTGACGCCTCTTAGAAACACGACCGAGGCCCGGCGAAACGGCGTCACTGGCGGCCAGCTCCGAGAGTCCGTCGAAGTCACGAGGTCAAGCCCCATTTAATGCGCGTGTAGGCGATACGGAAGCCTTGGCGCTCGGCGTTGCGCTGGGAGGCGCTACCCGGTTCGGCGCAGAACATGGCAAGGTCGCACCCGGCCCGCGCGGCGTATTGGAGGCGGCTTTCGAGCAACAACCGTTGCGCGCCTCGGCGGCGCCACTCGGGGACAGTGCTGGCCCCGGCCAGCAGCGCAACGTGGTGGTGGATGGCAAGGGCGCCCGTAGCAATCGGCCGGGCGTCCAGTTCTACCAGAAATGACACGCCGTCCCCCCTGGCAGCGGCGACGCGCAGCATGTCGAGCATCAGGTCGCCGATTGCGGTGACCTCCCGCCAGCCCTCGGCGGCTGTCCGCGCCCAGAGATCCTGCTCCTCTGCGCCCACAACGCGGACCCACAGGGCTTCGTCTCGGACGGCCGCCGCTGAAACCCGCCCGTCCAGCGGCAGGAACATCACATTGGTCAACTCAACGGGCCGGTAACCTCGCTCATCGAGCACGGGCAGGAGCGCCTTGTCGGCAAGCGGAGTTATTTCATGAAGCACGGGCGCCTGGCGGTCCTTGAAAAACGTTTCGAGTTTGTCCATGTCGCCGGCGGTTGGCATCTGGAACAGGCCGAGGCCGAAGGTTTGTGTGCATGGCGAGCGAACACCGTCATACATAGCATAAGCTCCCGCGACTTCGATCCACTGCGCGCCAGAGTCGGGCACAAGCCGGGCGCGAGCCTCGACGAACCGCGCGTTGGCGAGCGCCTCCGTCCGCTCGAGGCGGCAAGCCAGGGCATGGTCCGAGAGAACACGGGGATGCATAAGAACTCCCTGAACCTTATCACAGACAGGCCCATCGCGATGCGCCTGCGGATTGGGCGGCGCTTCCGTGGCGGAGCCACATTTATTCTGAGATATGCTATAGCGAGCTGTTTGGGAGCCGCTGAGCGGAGATGGAATTTCATTTCTACAACCGGGCGGTCGAAACGCTGGAACGTGAGGAGCTGCGGCGCTTGCAAGACGGCAAGCTGCGGGCGTTGATGCAGGAGCTTGAGACCAACCGCTTCTACCGGGAAAAACTCCGCCGGGCGGGCATCGATGGAGAACAGGTCCGACGGTATGAAGACCTGCGAGCGCTGCCGTATACGACAAAAAACGAGCTGGTTGAAGAGCAGCGGCTGCATCCTCCTTACGGGAATCTGCTCACTTATCATCTCTCGCGCTATTGCTATTTCCACCAGACTTCGGGCACTACGGGCAGCCCGCTCAAATGGCTCGACACGGAGGAGGATTGGGAGACCTGGCTGCGCTGTTGGGGCGCGGTGTATCGCGCGGCGGGCGTGACGGAAGACGACATGGTCTTTGGCGCGTTTTCCTTCGGGCCGTACGTGAGCCACTGGACAGCCATGGCGGGGGCGCGCCATATCGGGGCGCTGGCGCTGCCAGGCGGCGGAATGAGCTCGGAGCAGCGGCTGCGGACTATCCTGGACAGCGGTTGCACGGTGCTGGTGTCGACGCCGACCTATGCGCTTTACCTGGCAGAAATGGCCGGCCAGCGGGGCATGGATTTGCGATCTTCCGCTGTGCGCATTACGATCCACGCGGGCGAGCCGGGCGCCAGCGTGCCCGCCGTGAAGCGGCGCATCGAGGAAGCCTGGGGGGCGACCTGTTACGATCACGCCGGGGCCACGGAAGTCGGCGCCTGGGCCTTCGACTGCGAGGCGCAGAGCGGCGCCATCCACCTGAACGAGGCAGAGTTCGTTTTTGAAGTGATTGACCCGCAAACCGGGGAGCCGGTTGCCGAGGGAGCGCGCGGCGAGCTCGTGGTCACCACCCTGGGCCGCGCCGGCATGCCGGTGCTGCGCTATCGCACCGGGGACCTGGTGGAGATGGCCACGGAGCCCTGCCCCTGCGGCCGGACCCTGAGGCACGTGAAAGGCGGCCTGCTCGGCCGCGCCGACGACATGCTGATCGTCCGCGGCGTGAATCTGTATCCGAGCGCCGTGGACCACGTCATCCGCAGCCTGCCGGAGATTGTGGAGTACGAAGTGGAGATCCGCCGCGTGAACGGCTCCGATGATTTGCGGATCCGGATCGAGACGGTGGAGGAGCAGCATTTTGAAAGGACCCGGCGGCTGTTGCTGGAGGCGTTTCAGGCGCAATTCAACTTGCGGGTGCAGGTGGAGAAGGCGGCGCCCGGCAGCTTACCGCGCTACGAGCTGAAAGCCCGACGCTACCGGCGCATCAGCGAGTAGAGGGTGAAAGAGACAGCTATTACCCCAGCAAGAATCGAATTATCCGATCCGTCTGCCGGTTCCGGGCCCGGGCTGGCGCGCGAACTGGGGCTTCTCGACGCGACGATGATCAGCGTCGGAACCATTATCGGTTCCGGCATCTTCATCGTTCCGGCGAGCATCGCGCTTTATTTGCAGTTTTCCTCCTTGGCTTTAGGAGTGTGGGTCGTCGGCGGGCTGGTGACCCTGCTGGGCGCCCTATCTATTGCCGAGCTGGGAGCGGCCATGCCCGCGCCGGGCGGGCAGTTCGTCTATTTGCGGAAAGCTTACGGGCCGTTCTGGGGTTTCCTTTACGGATGGACCACCTTTACCGTCATTAACACCGCTTCGATCGCCACCGTAGCCGTGGCGTTCGCTACCTACGTGGGCTACTTTGTCCCCCTGGGCGTCGCCGGGATTCGCGTGGTCGCCATCGGCTCGATCGCCGCGTTGACGGCCATCAACTGCCTGGGAGTCCGGCACGGGGCGACAACCCAAAATTTGCTGACGTTTCTGAAGATCGGCTCCATCTTCGCGCTGATTGGCGCCAGCTTCCTGTTGCGCGGCGGCTCTTTCTCGAATTTCTCTCCGGTGCTACCCACGCTGCCGGTCACTGGATTGGCAGGCCCGCTAGCCCTGGCGATGGTCGCGGCGCTGTGGGCCTACGACGGGTGGATTGAGGTGACTTACGTGGCCGGGGAGGTGAAAGAGCCGCAGAGGAACATTCCCCTATCACTGCTGTACTCAACCGTGCTGGCCGCGCTGCGCTATCTCTTGATCAACTTTTCCTATATTTATGTTCTTTCGCTCGGAAAGATGAGCCGTTCCGAACTGGTAGCTTCCGATACCGCCACGGTCCTGCTGGGCCGCTACGGCGCCACGCTGGTTTCGCTCGCCGTGCTGGTGTCGACTCTGGGCGCCAACAACGGATTCATCCTGACCGGAGCGCGCATCTATTACGCTATGGCCCGAGAAGGCCTCTTCTTCGACTGGGTCTCGCGGGTCCACCCGCGCTTCCGGACGCCGGTCCCGTCGCTTGTGGTGCAGGGCGTCTGGTCGGCGCTCCTGACGCTCACCGGCACTTTTAGCCAGCTCTTCACTTATGTGATTTTCGCAGGCTGGATATTCTACGCCATGTCCTGCGGCGCGGTGTTGATTCTCCGACGGAGAGCAGCGGAGATGCCGCGTCCCTACCACACCTGGGGCTATCCGGCGGCGCCGGTGGTCTTCATCCTCTTTGCCGTCTGGCTGGTGGTGAGCACCGTCATCCACGATCCGAGGGACGCGGGCATTGGCGCGGGGATCATGCTGACGGGCCTGCCGGCCTATTATTATTGGAGCCGGAAAAAGAAATGAGCTACGGTTGCCAGTCCATGGTGAAGCCGGTGAAGCGGATGCTCTTGAAGCATCCCAAGGACGCTTTTCTCGGCCCGGAAAACCTGGCGGCGCAATGGAAAGAATGGAACTTTCTCGGCTGCCCGGAGTACAAGAAGGCGCTCGAAGAATACGATTTCTTCGCTTCCATACTGGCGAGAGCTGTGCCGCAGCTCGAATACCTGCCCCTGAGCAGCGAGACCGGACTTGACTCGATCTACACGCACGACCCGGTCATCGTGACCCATCAGGGAGCCATCCTCTGCAACATGGGGAAGGCGCAGCGCCGCGGCGAGCCGGAGGCGGCCGGGGAGTATCTTGTGAAGACCGGAGTGCCGATCCTGGGCCGGATCAGCGGCGAAGGAACGCTCGAAGGCGGCGACGTGGTGTGGATCGACGAGCGCACGCTGGCGGTGGGGCAGGGCTACCGGACCAACGGGGAAGGCATCAGGCAGCTTCGCGAGCTCACCCGGGACCTGGTTGACGAGCTGGTGGTGGTTCCGCTGGTCCACTGGAGCGGGCCGGGTGATGTTTTGCATTTGATGTCCATGCTCAGCCCGGTGGACCACGACCTGGCACTGGTCTACTCGAGGCTGCTGCCTGTGCCGTTCCGGCAGTGGCTTCTGGAGCGCGGCATCAAGCTGGTGGAAGTGCCGGATGAGGAATACGAGAGCATGGGGTGTAACGTTTTGGCCCTGGCGCCGCGGAAGTGCGTCATGATCGCGGGGAACCCAACAACGAAGCAGCGGCTGGAGGCGGCCGGCGCGGAAGTTTGGGAGTTCGAGGGGAAAGAGATCTGCGCCCGGGGAGCGGGCGGGCCGACCTGCCTGACGCGTCCGATTTGGAGGAGCTAGCCTAGAGGACCCGTCACAACAGGTCGCGGTAGCTGGGGAGGCCGGGGATGCCCTCTGCGGCGAGGATGGCGCGAAGCACGGCCTGCGCCATCACATCAGCGGCGATGGCGCCGATCATGCCGTGGTTGGCCTTGACGCCCAGGGCGCCTGTCGCCAGGGCAAAGATGGTGTCGCCGTCCGCGGGGGTATGTACCGGAGTGATGCACCGTGCCAGCCCGTCGTGCGCCATCTGCGCGATTTTTGTGACCTGGGCCTTGTCGAAGGCGACGTTGGTAGCCACCACCCCGATGGTCGTGTTGGCGGGGGGCGGGGGCGGAAGCTTGACGTTGTAACCGGCGCGAATCCGGGCCATGGAATCCACGAAGCCCTTACCGTCAGTGGTGCGCGCTCCCGCGACGATCCGGCCCGACTTGGGGTTGATCACGTCGCCGACGGCATTCACGGCGACAATGGCGCTGACCACGATGCCGGTATCGCCGACGCGGAGGCTGGCGGTTCCGAGGCCGGATTTCATGGCCGACTTGAGGCCGAAGAGCTTCCCCACGATCGCGCCGGCGCCGGCTCCCACGTTCCCTTCCGGCACTTTGCCGGCTTTGGCGACGAGGCAAGCCTGGTAGCCCGACTCCGCCGTCGGCCATATGCTGGCGTCACCGAGGCCGAGGTCAAAAAGAATGGCGGCCGGGACGATGGGGACAACATTCGAGCCTATTTTGTAGCCGATGCCCCGTTCGCGCAAGTAGCGCATCACGCCACCGGCCGCATCGAGCCCGTAGGCGCTTCCTCCCGAGAGCAGAATGGCGTGGACCTGTTGCACCGTGTTCACCGGGTTTAGGAGATCGGTCTCGCGGGTGCCGGGCGCGGAGCCTCGGACGTCCACCCCGGCCACGGCGCCGGCCTCGCACAGCACGACCGTGCAGCCGGTGGGACGGCGCTTTTCCGTGAAGTGGCCCACCTTGAGGCCGGCCACATCGGTCAAGCCTCCCTCGGCTGGAATGTCGAGGCGCTCAGGCTTGCTGGAAGCGGCTGCGCCGCCTTGAGACGCGGCGCGGGCAGAAGCGGCGATCCCGCCCGTGAGCGCCAGCAGATGGCGGCTCCAATTGCGTCGATTCATGGCGCGCTCTGGTTTGATCACAGTGGAGGCTCGAATCGCCCGTCGATGGCCGTCCAGCCGCCATCGACGAACAAGACCGTGCCGGTGATATAGCTTGCGGCATCGGAGGCCAGAAAAGCGATGGGCCCAGCCACCTCTTCGGGCCCGGCCCAGCGCCCGAGCGCGGTCTTGCGGCTGTAGGCGGCGTACCACTCCGGATTGTTCTTGATAGGAGCCGTCAGAGGAGTGTCGACGATTCCAGGGGCGATGGCGTTCACGCGCACGTTTTTAGGCCCGAGCTCGGCGGCCAAGCCTCTCACCAGTTGCACCAGCCCCGCTTTTGTTGCGGCGTAAACTCCCTGACCGGGCTCGACCACCACGGAGCGGATGGAGGACAGCACGATGATGCTGCCCCCGCCGTCTTCGCTCATCCACCGGCCCGCTTCGCGCAGCAGGCGGAAGTTGCCCTTGAGGTTCAGGTTGATGACGCGGTCGAATTCCTCGTCGGCGTAGCTGAGCAGCCGCTTCCGCACGTTTACGGCAGGTGTGACGACGAGCACATGAAGGTGCTTGTGAGCCGCTCGGATTTGGTGGAAGGCCGCCGCCACGCTCTCGGCCTGGGTGATGTCCAGAGGAATGCTTTCACTGTGCCCGCCGTTCTCGATGATCTTTTTCGCCGCTGATTCGGCCGCCGGGTGATTCACATCCGCGCAAATCACGTGCGCGCCCAGATCGGCTAGCCCGCAGGCGGCGGCCCGGCCGATCCCCGAGCCGGCTCCCGCCACCAGCGCGCAGCGGCCGTCTAGACGAAACATGGTGCTCAGCTTGGGCATTTGCGGTCCGTATTATATTCTAAGTTGACTCGATGAAGAGTCCCCAATCAGCGCAACCGGGCGAAAGCGCGGTCCTCGTAAGGGTGGAATCGATGGCGGAGGAAATGACCGCCTTCTTGCAGGAGCTGATCCGGATTCCGACCATCAATCCGCCGGGCGAGAATTATGTGTCCTGCGCCGAGTTGATCGGCAATCGGCTGAAGGAATTCGGGTACGACGTCTGCTACGTGGCTGCGGAGGGCCGGCCGGAGCACTCTCCGGAGCATCCGCGGGTAAACGTGATCGGAACCATGCGGGGAGACGACCCGAGTCCGCTGCTCCATTTCAACGGGCACTTCGACGTGGTGCCGGCGGGGGAGGGTTGGACCAAAGATCCGTTTGCCGGCGTCGTGAGCGATGGAAAGGTCTACGGCCGGGGAACGGCCGACATGAAGGCGGGCATCGCGGCCTCGATTTATGCGGTGGAAGCCATCCGGCGCGCGGGCCTGCGCCTGAAGGGGACGGTGGAGCAGAGCGGGACGGTGGATGAGGAGAGCGGCGGCTTCGCAGGCGTGGCCTACCTCGCGCAAAATGGCTTCATCGCAAAAGGGCGCACAGATTTTGTCATTATCCCCGAGCCGCTGAATGTCGATCGCATCTGCCTGGGGCACCGCGGCGTTTACTGGTTCAAGGTGACCACGATGGGCCGCATCGCCCACGGCAGCATGCCGTTCTTCGGGGTCAGCGCGATCGACCACATGGCGGAATTTCTTTCGGCGGTGGACGGCACGCTCAAGCCCCGGCTAGGGCAGCGCCGCACGACTATGCCGGTGGAGCCGCCCGAAGCGCGGCGGCCGAGCATCAATGTCAACTCTATTTTCGGCGGGCAGCCGGAGGGGAGCCTCCAGACCCCTTGCGTGGCCGACCGCTGCGCGGCCATTTTTGACCGCCGGTTTCTGGCCGAAGAGCCGTTCGAGCAGGTGCGGGCCGAGATTTGCGAGCTTCTTGAAGAGCTTCGCCGACGGAATAGGGATTTCCACTACCGGCTGGAGGACCTGATGACTGTCCTGCCCGTGCAAACTGCTCCCACGGCGGCCGTGGTGAAGGCGGTGGGAGAGGCCATTAAGGACGTGTTGAGAAAAGACCCGCAACTTATTGCGAGTCCAGGGACTTATGATCAGAAGCACGTCATGCGGCTGGGGCTGGTTGAGCAGTGCATCGGGTACGGACCGGGGCGCCTGAATCTGGCTCATCAGCCGGACGAGTATTGCTCGATTGACGAAATGGTGAGCGCGGCGAAAGTGATGGCGCTGACGGCGATGCGCCTGCTCGGAACCGCCTAGAACCGAATCGGCCGCCGGCCGTCCACATGAATGTTTATCTCGCGACTCTCATCGGCTATTCCGTGGTGCTGGTAGGCGTCGGGCTGCTGGTCGGCCGGAAAGTCAAGAGCGCTTCGGATTTTCTGGTCGGCGGACGCCGTTTTGGGCCGGGGCGGATCTTTGCCACGTTCCTGGCGGCGAACATCGGCGCCGGCTCTACAGTGGGCGCAAGCGGCCTGGGATACCGCTTCGGGCTCTCGGCCTGGTGGTGGGTGGGCTCGGCGGCCATCGGCACTTTTTTCCTTGCCACGGCGGTGGGGCCGAAGCTCTGGCAACTGGCGAGCGCCCACCAGCTCCACACGCTGGGCGACTTTTGGGAGTTTCGCTATAGCAAGGCGGTGAAGGCGGTCATCGCCGTTCTTCTCTGGCTGGGCACGCTCTCCATTCTGGCCGGCCAGTTGATCGCCATTTCCTGGATCCTGAACGTGGTGATCGGCCTTCCGAAGTGGCAGGGGTGCCTGGCGGGAGGCCTGGTGGCGGTCATCTACTGCTCGGCGGGCGGGCTGGCCTCGGCCACGATCGTAAACATGATCGAGCTGGCCGTAACGATGACGGGCCTTCTGATCTCGCTGCCCTTCGCTATCGAGACCCTGGGGGGCTGGCAGGCATTCCTAGACCGGCTTTCGGTCCACGCGGGCCCGGCGCGCGCTGCCGAGCTGCTCAGCTTTACCGCCGTGGGCGGGAAGCAGATTCTTGCCTACGTGGCAATCCTTGTCCCGTCTTTCATCGTTTCTCCGGGCCTGGTTCAAAAGCTGTACGGAGCGAAAAATGCCGCCACGGTGCGTCGGGGCGTGGGGCTGAATTCGCTGGCGCAATTTGCCTTTGCTATTGTTCCGCCGCTGTTCGGGTTGCTGGCGCTTTCCCGCTTCCCGGACCTCGAAAACCCCGAGCTGGCGCTTCCTACGGTGATGATGAAGATGTTGCCGAAGTGGCTCGGGCTGTGGGCGCTGGCATCCATCTTTTCCGCTGAGTTGAGCGCCACCGACGCCATTCTCTTCATGCTTTCCACTTCGCTGGCGGTGGATCTCTATAAGACATTCCTGAATCCCGGCGTGGCTCAACGGAGGCTGCTGGCGGTGAGCCGCCTGACAGCGGTGATCGCGGGAACGGCCGGCGTGGCCCTGGCTATCGTGCTGCCGTCGATCATCTCCGCTGTGACGATATTTTACAGCTTGCTGGCAGTGGCTCTTTTTGTACCGGTGATTTTTGGGCTTTATTGGCGAAGAATGTCGACGGGCGCGGCCCTGGCGTGCATATTTGCGGCCGTGGCCGTCACCGCGCTGCTTACTTATGGGACCACAGGGAAAGGCGTCGGGTTCTTCTCTCCGCCGGCGGCTGGGATCGCGGTGGCGCTGGTGGTGGCGGTTCTCGTGAGCCGCTACCGAGTCTCCGCGTAGGGAATCCACACCTGCATGGAGGAAGGGCCGCGGTTGGCCCAGGCATAGTAAGGGATGAA
>JACQDG010000279.1 GCA_016201185.1 Acidobacteriota bacterium
CTCGGCGAGCACCGCGACTGGGGCACCCTGATTTTCAATTACGGGCGCAACGAGGTTCGCAACTTTCTGCTGTCAAACGCCCTGTTCTGGCTGAAGCGATACCACGTCGACGGCCTGCGGGTGGATGCGGTGGCCTCCATGCTGTATCTCGATTACTCGCGCGAGCCGGGCGAGTGGGCGCCCAACCGTTACGGAGGCCGGGAAAACCTGGAAGCCATCGATTTCCTGAAGAAATTCAACGAACTGGTTCACGCTGAAGCGCCGGGGGCCATCACCGTAGCGGAGGAATCGACCGCATGGCCGGGCGTTTCCCGGCCCACCTACCTGGGGGGCTTAGGGTTCACCTTCAAGTGGAACATGGGCTGGATGCACGACATGTTGGAGTATTTCGCTAAGGATCCTATCCATCGGCAATACCATCAAAACGATATCACGTTCAGCATGCTCTACGCTTTCACCGAGAATTTCATCCTGCCCATCTCCCACGACGAGGTGGTCTACGGCAAGAAGGCGCTGCTGGCGAAAATGCCCGGCGACCAGTGGCAGCAGTTCTCGAACGCGCGGGCTTTTCTAGGCTACATGTACGGCCACCCGGGCAAGAAACTGCTCTTTATGGGCTCGGAAATCGGCCAGTGGAACGAGTGGAACCATGCCGCCTCGATCGAGTGGGACCTGCTGCAGTTCGAGACTCACCGGCAGTTGAAACAGTACGTGGCCGACTGGAACGCCCTTTATCGCCGGGAGCCGAGCCTCTGGCAGGTGGATTTCGATTGGCAAGGATTCGAGTGGATCGACTTTCACGACGCTCAGGCGAGCGTGATCTCCTTTATCCGCCGCGCGGGGGCGCCCGGGCCGGAGGATTTTCTGGTCTTCATGTGCAACTTTACGCCGGTGGTCCACCACGGCTACCGCGTCGGTGTTCCGGCGCCGGGCTGGTATCGGGAAGTGATGAACAGCGACTCGGAACTTTACGGAGGCAGCAACGTCGGTAACGGCGGCGGGGTCCATGCCGAGGAGCATCCCTGCCAGGGCCGCTCCCACTCCATCGTGATCACCCTGCCGCCGCTCGCGGTGGTGGTGTTCCAGAGAGGGTAGGCGGGTGCGCCTGGCTGGCGCATTCGGGGAGCAGTCATCCTTCTTTCAGCGAAACCCTTGCGCTACAGATTCACCTTCTCGCCCCGCCGCGCCGACTCGTAAATCCCCACAATGATCTCCAGCGCGGCGTAGCCTTCTTCGCCGGCCACCAGGGGCTTGCGGCGCTGGCGGATCGCGTCGCCGAAGTCGAGAAACTGCGCCTTGATCGGCTCGATGGAGATGGCCATGGGATCGGCGGCGCCGGAGGCCACGTCCCTGGCGAGCGGCGCGTCTGTCCCGGGATCGCCCTCGACGTCCCAGGCCGTGAGCCGGTCGCCGGTCAGAATCGCCGACCCCTTAGTCCCGTGAAATTCGACTCGCTCTGGATAGCCGGGGTAAAAGGCCGTCGAGCCCTGGATGACGCCGGTGGCGCCGGAGGCGAACTTGATCACGGCGTTGGCCACGTCCTCCGACTCCATCTTGTGGGCGGCGCCGAGCTGCCAGTGCGCGTAAATGTCCCTCACCGGGCCGGCGATCCAGCGCACCAGGTCGATGGAGTGAATGGCCTGGTTGATGAGCGCCCCGCCGCCTTCAAGCTCCCAGCCGCCTTTGCCCGGCTTGTCGTAGTAAGACTGGGGGCGGCGCCACTTGACGTAGCAGTCGGCCTCGAGCAGCCGGCCCAGCCGGCCTTCGTTGATGGCTTTGTAGAGAAACATGGAACCGGCGTCAAAGCGGTGCTGGCTGATCACGCCCAGGCGGATATCGGCGGCCCGCGCCACATCGAGCATTTTTCTGGCGGTCTCCAGGTTGGTGGAGATGGGCTTCTGCACCAGGATGTGCTTGCCGGCCGCGGCGCATTCTTCAACAGCCTGGAGCCGGAAATTCGGGTAAGTGCAGACGTCGATGTAGTCGATGTCCTGGCGGCGGCACAGCTCGCGGTAGCTGGCGACGAATTCGGCCCCCCATTTCTCGGCAAACCCCTGGCCTACCTCGGGGAAGATGTCGTTCACCGCTACGAGCTTGTATCCGATCTCGCGGTAGGCTTCCGCATGCTTGTGGGAAATGGCGCCTGTTCCGATCAATCCAACGTTCATGAGCTTCTCCCCTGCTCCGGAAAGGCAGCGCTGATCCGGCGCAAACCTTTCACACCGATATCGCGGCGGTAGTGCATCCCCTCAAACCGGACCCTGGCCACTGCCGCGTACGCGTTATCGATGGTGGTGGGCAGGTCTTCGCCCGTAGCGGTGACGCCCAGCACACGGCCGCCGGCCGTCACCAGTCGGCCGTCGGCAAATTTCGTGCCGGCGTGGAACACTTTGGCCCCCAGCGACTCAGCCTGGTCGATACCGAAGATCTCCTTGCCGGTCGCGTAGGAGCCCGGATAGCCTGCTGAGGCCATTACAACGCAGACCGTGGGGCCTGGCAGCCAGGCCATCGCCCCATCGGGCGCAGAATCCGGAAGCCGGCCGCGCGCTGCTCCTTCGAGCAGGGGCAATAGATCGCTGTCCAGTCGAAACAGAAGCGGCTGGGTCTCCGGGTCGCCGAGCCGGACGTTGAATTCGAGCACGTGCGGGCCGTCGCCGGTCATCATCAGGCCGAAGTAAAGGAAGCCCTGGTAAGGGCAGCCCTGCCGGCGCATGGCCTCCAAGGTCGGCTCGACGATCCGGGCGAGGATTTCACTTCGTTGCTCGTCGCTGAGGATGGCGTAGTTGCAATAGGCGCCCATGCCGCCGGTGTTGGGGCCCTGGTCGTCATCGTAGACGGCCTTGTGGTCCTGGGTGGGCGGCAGAGCGTAGTAACGCTCTCCATCGCTCAAAACGATGAAGCTCACTTCCTCGCCGGGCAGGAAACGCTCGAGCACGGCCCGGTGGCCGGCCTCGCCCACCACCTTGCCCGCCAGCATCTGCTCAGCGGCGGCGCGCGCTTCGGCGGCCTCGCGCAATATAAGCACGCCCTTGCCGGCGGCCAGCCCGTCCGCTTTCAAGACCACCGGAAAGCCGAAGCGGTCGATGTTGGCCGCCACATCTTCGGGCGATTCGAGCACTGCGAACTCGGCGGTGGGAATGCCGTGGTCACGCAAGAACTGCTTGGCGAAGACCTTGCTGCCCTCAAGTTGCGCCGCGGCCCGGGTCGGGCCGAGGATCGCCAGATTCCGGGCGTGGAACTCATCAACGATGCCGGCGACCAGGGGCGCTTCGGGGCCCACCACCGTGAAGTCGGCGTCAACTTCCTCGGCCAACGCAGCCATGGCGCTCGGAGACAGGATGTCGCCGGGCCGGCAGACGGCTTCCTGAGAAATGCCTGCGTTGCCCGGAACGCAATAGAGCTGCTCGACGAGCGGGCTCGAGCGCAGTTTCCAGACGAGCGCGTGCTCCCGGCCGCCTCCGCCTATTACCAGTATTTTCATAAAAGCGTGACCGGCCTTTGACCGCCGGCTGGCCAATTGCTTAGAATAACTGGAAAGAGTCGTTTCTGGGTACCCGGGATGACGCCGTCATTTAACGAAAAGTACGACGTAGTGGTGGTCGGGGCCGGCCACGCCGGCTGTGAGGCCGCCATGGCCACGGCCCGCATGGGCCTGCGCACGGCCCTGGTGACGCTGAACCTGGACCTAATCGCGCAAATGTCCTGCAACCCGGCGGTGGGCGGCATCGCCAAGGGACACCTGGTGCGGGAGGTGGACGCGCTGGGCGGCATCATGGGCGAGGTGACCGACGCGGTGGGCATCCAGTTCCGGCTGCTCAACACCAGCCGCGGCCCGGCAGTGTGGTCGCCGCGGGCGCAGTGCGACAAAAAGCAGTATCGGGCGAGGATGCGCCAGGTGCTGGAGAGCGAGCGCAACCTCATCATCAAGCAAGCCGAGGTAGTGGACCTGGTCATCGAGAAGCAGCCGGAGCGGCGGGTCCGCGGCGTGGTGCTGCGGGACGGGCGGCGGGTGGCCGCGGAGGCCGTCATTATCACTACCGGCACGTTTCTGAACGGGCTGATCCATTGTGGAGAAAACACCTATCCCGCGGGCCGGAGCGGCGAGCCGCCTTCCGTGCTGCTGGGCGAGGTGCTGCGGAACCTGGGCTTCCGCTGCGGCCGGCTGAAGACGGGAACCCCGCCGCGGCTCGACGCCCGCTCCATCGACTGGAGCCGGTTCGAGCCTCAGCCCGGCGACCCCGAGCCCACGCCTTTTTCTTTCCACACGGAGAAAATCGAGCGGGAGCAGGTCGTCTGCCACATCGCCTTCACCACGGAGGAAACCCACCGCGTTCTGCGCGAGAACCTGCACCGCTCGCCGCTCTACAGCGGCCAGATCAGCGGCGTGGGGCCGCGCTACTGCCCTTCGATCGAGGACAAGATCGTCAAGTTCCCGGACAAGCTGCGCCACCAGATCTTCCTGGAACCGGAGGGCCTGGACACCAACGAGGTCTACGTCAACGGCATGTCCACCAGCATGCCGATCGATGTGCAGGCGGCCATGGTCCACTCCGTGCCGGGGCTGGGCGACGCCGAGATGATCCGTCCCGGCTACGCCATTGAGTACGACTCGGTGGACGCGACCGAGCTTTATCCCACGCTCGAGACCAAGCAAATCCGCAGGCTCTTTCTGGCCGGCCAGATCAACGGGACCTCGGGCTATGAGGAGGCCGCCTGCCAGGGGATCATGGCCGGCATCAACGCGGCGTGCGCCGTCAAGTCCATGCCGCCGGTGATCCTGGACCGCACGCAGGGCTACACTGGAATCCTGATCGACGACCTGATCAACAAGGGTACCAACGAGCCTTACCGCATGTTTACTTCGCGCGCCGAGTTCCGGCTGCAATTGCGGATCGACAACGCCGACCAGCGGCTGACGCCGATTGGCCATCGGGCGGGGCTGATCCGGGAGCCGGACTGGCAGAAGTTCTGCGCCAAGCAGGAGCGGCTGGCGCGGGTCCGGCAGTTTCTCGCCGTATACCGGCCCGCCGGCGAGGGGGCAACCCTGGCACAATTGCTGAAGCGTCCGGAAGTCACCATCCAGAGTCTGGAGCCGGTTCTGCGCGAATACCTGGCAGACGACTATCGTCTCCTCGACCTGAAGGCCATCGAGACCGAGATCAAGTACGAGGGCTATCTTGCCCAGCAGGAACGGCACATCGAACAGCTCAAGAAGGCGGAGAGCCGGCGCATTCCGCCCGACTTTACCTTTGCCGGCCTGCCCGGCCTGTCGCGGGAGGTCGTGGAGAAATTGGAGCGGGTGCGCCCGCTGACCCTGGGCCAGGCCGGGCGCATTCCCGGCATCACTCCGGCGGCCCTCTCTATTATTAATGTCTACCTGGACCTCCCGCACAGACAGCGGAGCGCCGGCATTGACGCTCAGTTGTGAAATCCCGCTCGACCCCGGCCCGGAGATCGACTTCGAGGCCATTCCCAATGTTCCCGGCGTCTTCCTGATCTGGCCCCGCGAAGGAGCGCCCTATTTCGGCAGGACCAGCCTGCTGCGGCAGAGGCTCATCGGGCCCAGATATAATAACGAGTGGTGTTGAGGTTCGAGTGGGACTCGAAGAAGGCGGCGAAGAACCTCACAAAGCACCGGGTGTCGTTCGAGGATGCGGCGACTGTCTTCGGTGATCCGCTCGGCCGCCTCGAGAGCGATCCGCGACACTCGGCAGGTGAGGAGCGGTTCGTCCTATTGGGGCTCTCGCGAGAGCAACGGCTCCTGGCCGTAATGTTCGCCGAGCGCGGGGAAGCAATTCGCCTTATCAGCGCACGGCGGGCGACACGCCGTGAACGGAGAGAGTATGAAGAGAGCGCAAAGAAAAGGTAGAGAAGCCGGCCGGGTCGATCTCGACGAGATACTTCCGGAGTATGACTTCAGCCGTTCTCGGCCCAACAAGTATGCGTCGCGCTACGCCGCAGGCAGTATTGTCGTTGTGCTTGAACCTGATGTGGCTGCCGTGTTTCCGAGCGCGGGGGAAGCCAACGAGGCGCTGCGCGCTTTAGCGGGAATCATCCAGAAACGCCGGTCCCTCCGGACAGCGTCCCGTCGGAGCGCCTAAACAGGGCATGCACCCGCCCGGCCAAGAAGGGGCCGCCGGGTTACGCCCCGATCGTCAGTCTGGAGCGCCGGCATTGACGCTCAGTTGTGAAATCCCGCTCGACCCCGGCCGGGAGATCGACTTCGAGGCCATTCCCAATGTTCCCGGCGTGTTCCTGATCTGGCCCCGCGAAGGAGCGCCCTACATCGGTAGGACCAGCCTGCTGCGGCGGAGGCTCTCCCGCTTGCTCCGCCCGCGGGAGAAGCAATCGAGGCTGCTGAACCTGGCGGGAGTGGCCGAGCGGGTTGAGTACCAGGCGACAGGGTCGCCGTTTGAATCCCTGGTGCTGCTCTATCGCGTGGCGCGGCGTTTCCGGCCGGAGGATTACAGCAAATTTCTCAAGTTGCGTATTCCGCCGTTTCTGAAAGTCAACCTGGTGAATCCTTACCCGCGCTGCTATATCACTCGGCGGCTGGGCCGCGACCGGGCGCTGTACTTTGGGCCATTTAGCTCGCGCGCGGCGGTGGAGCACTTTCAGGGGACCTTCCTTGATTTGTTCCTGATGCGGCGGTGCCGGGAAGAAATTGTCCCCGACCCCGCGCACCCCGGTTGCATCTACGGCGAGATGCATATGTGCCTGCGCCCCTGCCAGGCGGCCTCGACCGAGGAGCAGTACCGTGGCGAGGTCGGCCGGGTGGTGGAGTTTCTATCCTCTCGGGGCGAGTCGCTGCTGAAGCAACTGGAAAGCGAGCGGGAGCGGGCTAGCGAAGGGCTGGAGTTTGAACAGGCCGCTCGAGTCCATAAGCGGTTGGAAAAGACCCAGGAGGCGCTGAAGCTGGTGGGAACGGGTAACGAGGAACTGGCCCGCGACCTGGATCACTTTTACGGCGCGGTGATCCAGCGCTCCGTGGACCCGCAGGCCGTCGAGCTATGGTTTCTTCACCAGGGCTACCTCCAGGCGCGGCAGCGCCTCACCTTTGCGGTGGAGGAAGGAAGGCCCATTTCGCTCGACCAGAAGCTGCGCGAGACGATCGCCGGGATGCGCTTCAAGCGGCGGTCTTCAACTGAGCGGGCCGAGCACCTGGCCCTGGTAACCCGCTGGCACGGAAGCTCCTGGAAGGAAGGGGAACTGCTCTTGTTCGACGGCCTGGATCAGGCCCCTTACCGCAAGCTGGTGCGGGCCATTTCGCGGGTAGCCGCAGGTGCGAGCCTGGGATCGAACTCCTAGTTCGCGCGCGGCGGGCGGGAACCAGGTTGTAGTACCTGAAGGACACCCTGCCCTTGACGCCCTACGAACGGAAAGGTAAAAAGCAATCATGCCAGAGGAAGTCACGGAATCCGACCAACAGGGTCCTGTCCCGTCCGGGACGGTGGACAAGGCGTCACGGGCGTTGCTGGGGGCGGCTTCGGGCGGGCTGATGGGCCTGCTCGTGGCGAGCTTGATCGGTGTGGAGACGGCAGGACGGTGAAGGCCCCTCGGTGGTCTGGATGGTCCTCATCACAGTGGCCCTGGCCGTGCTGATGGCGGTTCTGAATGTTCACCAGAAGCCGGGAGCCAAGCCGACGGCGCCACGCGTCGCCCTGGCCGTGTTGCTGACCTCGACGGCGCTGTTGATCGCGCAGGGCGTCTTCCTGCTCCAGGCTTCGCACATCCAGGGCATACGCGCCGGCGGAGGCCGCGTTCAACTGCCTCTTTCTATCTGGCCGGTGTCCAGACTCGGGCTGCTTCTTTCCATGGTCCTTGCCGGCCTGGGAGTGCTGCTGGCCTTCTTCGGCTGGGCCGAAATGAGGCGGGAACGGGAAAAGTACGGCGGCGGCAGAGGGGTTGCCATGGCCGTGCTGAGCGGGACCGCCTGGGCCGGGCTGGCGCTGGTTTGTTACGCCATGGGCTACGGATTGGTCTAGGGCGGGTAGGTCTTTCTTCAGAGAAACAGGCCGTTAAAAAACAGCTTGAAGGTGGTGTGGCTCTGGGCCCGGTATTGGGGCCTCATGCCGAACAGAATGATGTGTCCTTTGCCCACCGGCGCATCCATCACGACGGCGTGGTGTTCGATCAGTTTTTCTCCCAGCAGCCATCCCGAGGCGAGAGGATTGCCGTCCGGATAGCGCAGTACGGGAACGGCTGGCGGGTTCGGGCCTTCAGAGGACGGCGCGAAGGCAGGGCTCGACTCCGACCACACCGCGGTCCGAGGTTCCATTCCGAAAGCCAGCGGATGGGACGTGTCAACCACCGCGGTGAGAAGGGCGCCGGGGGCAAGAAAGTCGCGGTTCGAGAGGCCGGTGAGCACGTTGCGAGCCCCGGCCCCAAGCCGCTCGATGGCGTAGAGCGAAGCGCGGTTAAAGGCCAGGATGACGCCGCCGGCGGAGGCAAATTCCCGCAGGGCCGCGGCCCCCTCCTCGCCCAGGCCGCCGGAAAACTCCTCCGGCATCACCGGGCTACCACCGGGTGCGGTCCCGTAGCCGGCTTCCATCGTCCGCGGCAGGGCATCGGGCAGCACAATGACGTCGAACTTCTCGCGCAGATGTCCGGCTCGGATTTCCTTGTTCACCAGGCAGGCGTAAGGGAACTCGAACTGCTCGAGGATCCAGCGCGTCCAACCTTCGTCCATGTTGGGAACGTAGCTCTTGTAAAGACCGATGCGGGGCGCGCGGAGCCTGGCGCCGTTGGCTTTCGCGGCCGTGAAGCGGAGTCCGAGCGAGCGGGCCAGCTCGGGCAGCAGGGACCTGGCTGGCTCCTGGTTGGCCACGTAGAAAGTTCCGTCGCGCGGATCGCGGGATACTTCCGCGCCAGCGCGAAGCAGCCGGTTGACGGCGATCCAGGCGTTGCCGAAGGCCGGAGAAAGGGCGAGCTTCTCCGCACTTTCCACAAAGCCCGGCTCGGGCCCGACGGCCCGCACCCGCTCCAGGTCGGCAACAAATTCGGCATCGATGGTGTCCACATGAACCCCGAGCAGCAGTGGCAAAGTGTGGGCCGTAGAGTCATAGGGCGCTTTGGGCGGGCCGCCGGGGTATTCCCGCAGGTCGGGGTAGTGCTGAACCTCAAGCAGAGTCTTTGCGAAGGACCCATAGGGCTGCGCCAGGCGGATCACGTAATCGCCCGCCTGATAGTCTTTGCCCCCGGCCCGAAACGGATGGCGGGCGCGCTCGATCTCCACCAGACCGAACTCGAACACCTGGAGCAGCCGGGTCAGGGAGTTAGGGTCGTGCTGGGCGCGGGGAATGACAAAGGCATAGGGAGGCTCTTGGCGCTCCACTGTGCGCCGCCCGATGCCGTAGAAGTTCCGCAGCAGATCTTCGCGCCGCAGCGCGGCCTGGTAGAGGCATGACTCCATGGCGATCAACTGGTAGTCGATGATGTCGCGCAGGCGCCACTCCCCGCCCGGCCAGGGCTCCAGGAAGTTCCAGCTTCGGCGGCGGGCGTTGTAGCCGGCGCCGCGGGTATCGAGCTGGTCTTCGCGGACCTGGGTCGGCGTGGCCAG
>JACQDG010000280.1 GCA_016201185.1 Acidobacteriota bacterium
CAGGGGATCTCGATCTTGCAGGGCCCGCACCAGGTGGCCCAGAAATCGAGCAGCACGACCTTGCCCTTGTAGTCCGACAAGCGCATGGGCTTGCCCTGCTCGTCGGGAAGCGCGAAATCGGGCGCCGGCTTGCGGTTTCCCGGAGCATCAGCCGCATTGGTGGTTGCCGCCGGCTTTGATTTCGAGCAGGCGGCAGCCAGCAGGATCAACCCCGCCAGCGCGACGAAAAACGGTTTCCTCACAAATGACCTTTCCAGCCGGAATGCACCTGGACGGACGGGACAGCCGGCTTCTTATCAATTATAGCTGCAAGCTAGAGCTGCAGGCGCGGGAGGATGTCAGCGGCCAGAAACCACCGCCGCCGCCGCTCGCGGAAACGGGGCTTGAGGGTCCACTCCTTATGCTTTCCACGATCCTGCAGGCAGAACCAAGCTGCGGAATCGCAGAAGCTCTCGCAAACGTAGTTCCGCCATTGCCGGGACCGGCGGCGAACCTGCCCGGCGGCCAACTTCATCTTGCGCTCCTCCGCCGACCAGCCCAGCTCGCCCCGTGCCCCGGCGGCCCATTCTTTCTGCAGCAACTGCTCGTAGCTTTGACGCAGCGGAGCGCCCAGACGCGCCCAGATGAAATGAAAAATTTCGTGGTACAGGATCCGGGCCAACTCCCCACGGCGGGCGAGCAGTTCCCGGTCGAGCACGATGAGGCGGTGCGGCACGAAGCTGGCGGCATGCATGTTGCCGTGGGCCGCGCCCACCACCAGGCGGCGGCTGCGCTCCTCCAGCCCCTCGCCCGCCAGGATGCGCAGCAGAGGCCGGTAGTAGGGCAACCGCTCAAGCCACTGGCTTACGCGACGGCTCTCCGCAGCGGTGAGGGACCGCAGGCCGGGCCGGCCGTGAAATGACCGGGGAACGCTTGCCTGGCGGGCCATGGGATTTGCATAGTATCACGACGGGGCCCGCCGCTTAAAACGCCCCTTAAGCCAGAGTCCGGCGAGCAGCATCCCGTAGACCGGCACGTACTCGAGCCAAAGGAAAAAAGAGTCATCCTGCCACCGGCCGAGCGCCTGGTAGGAGGCTAGGTTGTGGTAAGCCAGGGGCGCCAGGGCGGTCCACAGGAGTAAAGCTGCGTTCGGCCCGGCGGCCAGCAAGGGAACCAGCCAGGTCAGGTACCAGGGGAAACAATTGGCCGAAAGAAAAAGCAGCGCCAGGATGATCCAAAGCGTCGTGCGGTAAAGGGGTTGCTTGCGGCCGGCGATCAGGATGATGGCCACGGCGGCGAAGAGCAGCCGGGTGACCAGCGGCTTGCCGCGCTCGAAATCGGCGCTGGCGTAGGCGTAGATCAGGTTGTAAAGGCTGGCATTGTTGCGCCAGCCGCCCAGGAAGCCCTCGAGCATCTGTTGAAGCTCGGCGGTCCCGCTGCGGTAAGGCCAGCAGACCAGGATGGCTAGCGGCGCCCAGGCCAGGGCCCAGCCGATGCGCCTCCCGAAGCCCGCGCGGCCGCCTGCAAGCAGGAAAACGGGGAACAGCAACGCCGGCCAGAATTTCGCCAGCGTGGCCATCCACAGGGCGCCCATGGCCCAGGCCCAGCGCCTGCCGCTGGCGGCCCAGACCGCCGCCGCCACAAAAAACAAGGTCACTGAGTCGTTGTGCCCGCTCCCCCAGAACTCGACAATTACCAGCGGAGACCAGAAATAAACGAGCAGCCACTGCTTTGGCAGGCCGAGCCGGGCGAGCAGCAGGCCGACCATGGCCGCCGTGCCCAACTCGAAAAGCAGGTAAGGGATCTTGAACAGCCAGACCTGGCGGAACTCGTCTGCGGTGAGGCGAGAAGCCGCGGCATAGGCTGCGCGGTATGACCACTCGAGAAGCGGGCCGTAGACCGTGGGCAGATCCTTGCCGTTCACATGGTCCCAGGTGCGGTCCCGCAAGCCGAGCCAGCGGGGATCGGCGGGCCTTTCCTGGTAAGGATTGCCACCGGCCTGCTGCAGCCTGGCATCCCAGCGGTAGCGGTGCGGGTCCTCGGTGAGCGAGGGGTAAAGCGGCGCCAGCGTGAAGCGGAAGGCCAGACCCGCCAGTAGAATGCAGGCCATGGGCCACTTGCTTTTGCCCGAGTCTGCCAGCCCTTTTTCCGTGATCCACCAGCAGGAAACAATGTAGAATAGAGAGACAGCCAACGAGATGGCGATGAACTCGACCACGAACCACGCGAGGTTCCCCAGGCGGTTCATGGCCAGGTAGCCCGCTTCCATCGGAAGGGCCAGAAGCAACAGGACCCAGGTGGGACGGGGACGCATCGGCGCTCTGAGCGAACGAAGGTTATGGTATCAGCTTTATTTCCGGCGGCCATCCTTGGCGGCCCGCCCTTTCCGCCGGGGAGGTATCGCCATGGTTCGAAAAGCAATGTTGTGGTGTCTTTGCCTGGCGGCGACAGCGCCGGCCCAGCGTGGCCGTGATGTGGAACTCGACTCCCGGCCTCATCTTGCAATGCCCTCCGCTCCGGCGGTCGAACAGCGCGAACTGGAGGTAGTTTCGATGGATCCGGAGAAGCGCGAAGTGGTTCTGCTGGACAGGAATGAAAACAGACAATATTCCTTACGCGTCGACAAGGCCACCAAGCTGAGCGCTGACAAGAAACTGTTACGGCGCAAACCCGAGTTGTCCGATTTCGGCAAGGGCGATATGGTCCGAGCCAGCCTGACGGCACCCGGCGCGGGGGGCGTTCAGCTCACCAGCGGGGAAGTGATTCAGCAGGGTGGTGAGATGCGGCTCGTGGAGATCCGCCTCCTGAAGAAGAGCCAGCCCGGCAGCTAGGCGAAGGAGAGTGATGGCAGCAGCTTTACTTCCAGCGGCCATTTTGGCGGCCAGGTCGCCCCTGGAACGAACCATTGACTTCGCGCTGAACAATCCCTTCAAGGGCGTCTATCACGTGAACGCCTTCGACCTCGCGCTGCTCATCCCCTATTTCAGCCTGCTGATCGTCTTGAGCATTTACGGGCTGCACCGCTACTCGCTGGTCTATACCTATTTTAAATACAAAAAGAACGCCGCTCGTTCGCCTGCGCGCCGTTTCGAGCAACTGCCCCGAGTGACGGTCCAGTTGCCGATTTACAACGAGCGTTACGTGGTGGAGCAACTGGTGGAGAACGTCTGCCGGCTGGAGTACCCGCGAGAACTGCTGGAGATTCAGGTCCTCGACGACTCCACCGACGAAACGGGCGCCATCGCCGAGGCGGTCGCCGCCCGCTACGCCGCTCTGGGGCATCCCATCACTTATATTCACCGGACCAACCGCGAGGGATTCAAGGCCGGCGCCCTGCAAAACGGCCTGCAACACGCCCGGGGAGAGTTGGTGGCGATTTTCGACGCCGACTTCCTGCCGCCTCCCGAGTTCCTCGAGCGCACCGTGCACTATTTCTCCGATCCGCAGGTGGGGATGGTGCAGACCCGCTGGACCTACCAGAACCGCCACTTCTCCTTCCTGACCCAGGTGGAGGCGATCCTGCTCGACGGCCATTTCGTGCTGGAACACGGCGCCCGGTTCCGGTCCCACCGCTTCTTCAACTTCAACGGGACGGCGGGCGTGCTGCGCCGGGCGGCCATCGAGGACGCCGGCGGCTGGCAGCACGATACCCTTACCGAGGACTCCGACTTGAGCTACCGCGCCCAGTTAAAAGGGTGGAAGTTCCTTTACGCGCCGCAGATTGAGTGCCCGTCGGAGCTGCCCGTAGAGATGACTGCCTTCCAGGTGCAACAGGCGCGCTGGGCCAAGGGGCTGATCCAGACCGGCAAGAAGATCCTGCCGCGGCTGCTGCGCGCCCCGGTTCCCCTGAGCGTGAAGGCGGAAGGCTGGTTTCACCTGACGGCCAACATCAGCTATCCGCTGATGCTGGTCCTCTCGGTGCTGCTGCTGCCGGCCATGATCGTGCGGTTTTACCAGGGCTGGTTCCAGATGTTGTACATCGACCTGCCGCTGTTCATTGCATCCTTCTGCTCCATCTCGTCCTTTTACCTGGTCAGCCAGAAGGAGCTGTACCCGGAGCGGTGGAAGCGCACCTTCCTGTTCATCCCCTTCCTGATGGCCACCGGCATCGGCCTGACGCTGACCAACACGCAGGCGGTGCTGGAAGCCTTGCTGGGTTTGAAGTCGCCCTTCCAGCGCACGGCTAAGTACGCCCTGGACGATAGCGCCCGCCTGAACCTGGCGACCAAGAAGTATCGCCGCCGCTGCCGGCTGCTTCCCTGGATCAATCTGGTGATCGGCTCCTACTTTCTGTTCACGGTCTATTACTCCATCAGCATGGAGAACTACCTGACCGCTCCCTTCCTGGTGCTGTTCGTGCTGGGGTACTACTACGCGGGCATTCTGATGCTGTTGCAGCAGTACCAGGAGCCGCTGGCAGCGGCCCTACAGGTGTTGCTGCCCGGCCGCCTCACCGTTCGGCACGCGCGCCAATAACGGAAAGCATCCGCCCCGCCGCTTCCTTTTCTCGCCGATGGGAAAAGAATTTCTCCGGGTGGCAAACCGTGCATAGGCCCGAGTTGTAGATATGGGGGGCAGGCACGCCGCCGGCCAGCAGTTGCCGTCGGACAAGTTCGGCCAGATCCACCCGGCCGGGCTCGACGTGAAGCGGCCGCAGCAGCGGGCGGGGATTGGTGAGCACCTGCCGCGGCAGGCGGATCAGCGCCGGATTCACGGGATCGCGGCGGCAAAATTCCTCTGCGTCCACGAACTGCGAAGCGAACTCCTCGAGCACTTCGGCGCCGACCTCAAAACAGCAAGCCTGAATGCCGGGCCCGATGGCGGCATGCAGGTCCGAGGGGCGGCATCCAAAGGAACAGCGCATGTCGCCCACGGCTTTTTCGACGGCCCGTTTTGCCGCTCCGCGCCAGCCGGTGTGCACCGCGCCCACGACGCGGCGGCGCACATCGACCAACAGAACGGGCAGGCAATCGGCGGTCTTTACTCCTGCGAGCAGGCCGGCTGCGGCGGTGAGAAGGGTGTCTCCGGGCTGGCCGGAGGGAGTGGCGGCGCCGACGACCCGCACGATGGCGGAATGAATCTGCCGCAGGGTGACGAGCCTCATCCCGCCGGCGCCGAGCCGGCTGAGAAAAAGCTGCTGGTTCTGCCACAATTGAGCCCGGGAATTGCCTGCCGATAGCCCCAGGTTGCCCGCCCGGCGGGTGCTGAATCCATGGACCAGCCAGGGCCACTCGCCAAACTCTTCTACATGCAGAATCCCCTGCCGGTCCTGGTAAAAGCCCATGCGCTACACTGAATTCTATCATTCGAGCCAGGCTATGAAGAAGCTGCTGATGAATACCGTAGAGCGCGCTACAAGGTATATGGAAGAGGTAGAGAGCCGCCGCGTAGCACCGGCTCCGGAGGCGCTGGCCCGCCTGGCAGAGTTAAAGGTGAGCCTCCCGGAACATCCCACGGAGCCGGACCATATCCTGGCTCTGCTCGACGAGATTGGCTCGCCGGCCACCGTTACCACGACGGGAGGGCGGTACTTCGGCTTCGTCAACGGCGGGGCGCTGCCGGCGGCGGTGGCGGCCAACTGGCTGGCCGCTGCTTGGGACCAGAACGCCGCTCTGGCGGTGATGTCGCCCGTTGCGGCGGCGCTCGAAGAAGTAGCGCTCGGCTGGGTGATCGACCTGCTCGGGCTGCCGGCAGACTGTGGAGGGGCCGTAGTGACCGGCGCCACGATGGCCAACTTCACGGCGCTAGCCGCCGCTCGCCATGCGGTGTTGCGGCGGGCCGGGTGGGACGTGGAGGCCGACGGGCTATTCGGCGCCCCGCCCATTACCGTCGTAGTGGGAGCGGAAACGCATATATCCCTGCTGAAGGCCCTGGCGCTGCTCGGGCTGGGGCGCAGCCGCGTTGTCACGGTTCCGGCGGACGGGCAGGGGCGGATGCGCGCCGAGGCTTTTCCCAAGCTGCAGGGTCCCTCCATCGTTTGCGTGCAAGCCGGCAACGTGAACACGGGTGCGTTCGATCCTGCTGTTGAGATCTGCGCCCTGGCGCATGAGCACGGCGCCTGGGTCCACATCGACGGAGCCTTCGGATTGTGGGCGGCGGTTTCGCCTTCGCGGGCCCATCTGACGCGCGGCTTCGCCGACGCCGACTCCTGGGCCACCGACGCCCACAAATGGCTCAACCAGGTGCTGGTCTCGTTCGGGGACGCGGAAACGACGCGGCACGTAATCGCCGGCCTCCAGACCGATGGAACCTGCTGGTGCGGAGGCACGGTGTGGCAGGGGCAGACGGCGATGCGGATCAGCGTTTCTTCCTGGGCGACGACGGAAGAGGACGTGGAACGAAGCCTGGCCGCCATGCTGCGGATCGCAGGAGCAGTACGCGCCGGCCGGGTGTAAAATAACCCATGGAGGAATGGCCGAGCGGTTGAAGGCGGCGGTCTTGAAAACCGTTAGTGGGGAAACTCACTCGGGGGTTCGAATCCCTCTTCCTCCGCCACGCCAATCTTGGGCCGCGGGATCAAAGCGGCGTCCGGCCTTTGCCCATCAACCTTTTACGGCGTCACAGCTCGCGGGTCGATACTGATCGTGATTTTCTCGCCGGGCACGTCGAGTAGGGGTCCGGGTTTGCGCCTGGGGGGCGAAATGCGCCCGAGCAAGTCACGTTGGAAGTGAGGCCCCGCCTCCACGACCGGCGTTGTTCCGCTCACGGACCAAGTCATGCGCAGCGTGTCCAGATTTACATCGATACTCATGTCCGCGTAAGCACCCTTCTTGTCGAAGCCGAAGAATTTCTGCCACGCCGGGAGGTCCAGCCGCAAAACTGGCTCCGGTGAGGAAATCCAATTTAATCCGCGGCCCACCCCGCGATTCTCGTCAGCGACCTGGTCCGCGCCGAACCAGTAGAGGTTGCCCTCCGCCATGTTCTCCCGGTTGCAGAAATCGATCGCCTTCCCGCAGCGATAAAAAATGTTGTTGAGCACCTGGTTCCAACGGGAGGTCCCCCCGCGAGTGCCGACGATGCGGCTCTCCACGGTCCGCGTTTTGACCGCCGCGTCCTGGCAAAAGCCAAACAGGTTGTGCGCAATAACAGCCTCGTCACTGCCGTCCACCAGGATGCCCCAGCCGCCGTGTGGCGGCATATTGTAAGTCCCGCCGCCTGGCCCCTCGGTGGTATCCCAGATGATGTTATGGTCGAGCATGTTGGGCTCATGTGAGGCCTCCAGGTAGATTCCGCCCCGGAGGGTGTCCTTCAGATCGCCCATTACGTTCCCCGTTACGCGCGTGTTGACATTCTGGTAGTCCAGCCAGATGGCGCCCGCGTACCGGACGTGACGGATCACGTTGTGGCGCAACAGGCAGTTTTTCGTCAGGTGGAGCTTGATGCCGCTGGTCTCCCACATCAGCTCCACGTTCTGCCACCCGATGTGTTCGATGAGGTTCGATTCGATGAGGGTCTCGCACACGCCCAGGCCCGCCAGGCCGCAGACGCCGGCGTCGTCAATGTGATTCCGGCGCACGATGCTGTAGCCGACCAGCTTGGGTGGCTCCATGCTCCCGTCCTGGTAGCCGATGTCGAGACCGACGGAATTGGCATGGCGGATGGTGCAGTCCTCAATGATCCAGTGATGACCAGAGTTAGTTGAGACCAGCCCGCGCTGCGGCCCTGGAAATCCGTTCGCCGCATACTCAAAAGTGATCCCCTTCACGCGGATGTATCCCAACTCGCGCCGGCGCGGGGCAAAGACCTGCTCTTGAATGACCAGCTCGACCTCATGTTCAGCCGGATTGGCATCACCGGGAAGCCGGACGTGCAGGGTGAGACCGTTATGCTCC
>JACQDG010000023.1 GCA_016201185.1 Acidobacteriota bacterium
GGGCCCAGGTCGGCGCACAGGTCGATCAAGTCGACGACATATTCCCAGCTTTTGCGGCGCAAGGCGGCGTCCGGGGTGGTGACGTGCAGGCCGGGCGGGGAGACCATCAGCCAGTGCAGGCCCACGAAATCAACGCCTTCGAATGCCATGATGGCGCGCAATTCCCTACGCCGCACGAGGCTGATGGCGGCAACGCTCTCAGCCAGGGTGAAGGGGGCAATCTCGATGCCCTGCCAGCCGGCCTTTTTCAACAGGCGGCAGGAGGCCCCAAAATCGGCCTTCTCAAAAACTTCGTTGCAGACGGCGAGGCGCAGAGGACCGACGAGGTTCGGCATGGAGAACGAAGCCTAGTATAACCCACGATTCTGCCGGTGCGCTATGATGCATAGGAACAGCGGGTCAGGAGAGCCACTATGTCTTATTTAAACCGTAGGGAGTTCGGATGGGCGGCGCTGGGGGCGGGGTGGGCGGCCGCGGCAGCGGAACAAATCAGTTCCACGGTGCACGGCGTCATCATCGGTGTGCAGAGCTACAGCTTCCGGGACCGGCCGCTGGACGCCGCCATTAAAGCGATGGCCGACGTCGGCCTGGGGGTGACCGAGCTGTGGCAAGAGCACGTCGAGCCGCGCGGGCGCAAGCGCGAGGAAATTCGCCAATGGAGACTGACGGTTCTGCTCGATCAGTATCGCGCCGTGGCCAAGAAATTCCGCGACGCGGGGATCGATCTCTACTCGTACAACTACAGCTTTCGGGATGATTTCACCGATGAGGAGATCGAGCGCGGGTTCCAGATGGCGCAGGCGCTGGGGGCCACCTGTATTACGGCCTCGGCGACCGTAAGCGTGGCGAAGCGCGTCGATCCGTTTGCCCAGAAATACAAGATGCGGGTGGGCATGCACAACCACTCCAACATCAAGCCCAACGAATTTGCCACGCCGGATGATTGGGCCGAGGCGATGAAGGGGAGGTCGAGCTACATAGCCATGAATCTGGACATCGGCCACTTCACGGCGGCGGGCTTTGACCCGGTGAAGTTTCTGGCCGAGCACCACGCCGACATCGTGACGCTGCACATCAAGGACCGTAAGAAAAACCAGGGCGAGAATGTGCCGTTCGGCCAGGGCGACACGCCGATCAAGGAAGTGCTCACCCTGCTGCGCGACAAAAAGCTCAAGATCCCGGCCAATATCGAGTACGAATACGAAGGCGCGGACACTTTGGAGGAAGTGAAGAAGTGCTACGCCTATTGCCGGGAAGCGCTGGGGGCGTAGCACCGATCGCTCCGATAGGGGAACTCCGCAACGGCGCTTGCCGTACCTCACGCTGGGAGCAACAACCATGAGCGACACTTTTCAGGACCTGCGTTACGCGGCGCGGACGCTCGGGCGGAGCCCGGGCTTCACGGCCACGGCGGTGCTGACGCTGGCGCTGGGCATCGGGGCCAACACGGCGATCTTCAGCGTGGTGAACGCCGTTCTGCTGCGGCCGCTGCCCTATCCGGAGCCGGAGCGACTGGTGGACATCATGCGCCGCTACCGGGGATTCGACGACAACGGGCAATCGGGCGCGGAGTTTCTTTTTTACCGCGAGCACTGCCGGTCGTTCGAGCGGCTGGCCGCCTTCGACGGCGTGAGCTCAGGTCTCAACCTGGTGGTTGGCGGAGAGGCGGAATACGTCCGGGCCCTGGGCGCCTCGGCGGATTATTTCCGCGTGTTCGGAGCGGAGCCCGCGCGGGGCCGGTCTTTTCAGGAGGAAGAGGACCGGCCGGACGGCGCGAACGTGGCGGTGCTGAGCCATGCGCTGTGGCAGCGGCGATTCAACTGCGACCCGGACATTGTGGGGCGGGCGGTGAGCCTGGGGGGGCGGGCGTACACAATCGTGGGCGTGACGCCGGCCGGGTTCAACTCGATTCCACCGGCGGACGTGTGGACCGCGCTGCACCCGAGCCCGCGCAATGAGGACCCGAACTTCGACGTGGTGGGCCGGCTCAAAGCGGGCGTGACGCTGGCGCAGGCGCAGAGCGAAATGGATGCCGTGGGAGAGGCATTCCGGCGGCAGTCGGCGCGGGCGCAGGAGGACCGGTCCGTTCCGTGGCTGCGGCCGTTGCAGAGTTACCTGGCCAGGAGCGTGCGGCCGGCGCTGCTGGTGATTCTGGGGGCGGTCGGCGTGGTGCTGCTGATCGCCTGCGTTAACACGGCGAACTTGCTGTTGGTGCGGGCCTCTTCGCGAGCGCGGGAGATTGCTATTCGCGCGGCGTTAGGGGCCGGGCGGCAGCGCATCGTGCGGCAGTTGCTCACGGAAAGCGTGCTGCTGGCGCTGGCCGGCGGCGGCCTGGGATTGCTGGTGGCGCGCTGGAGCGTCCCCGGCCTGCTGGCTTTGACTCCGGCGGAGTATTCCATCTGGCAGCATGTCGGGGTGGACGGAACGGTGCTCGGGGTCACGGTGGCGCTGTCGCTTCTCACGGGAATCGTTTTCGGGCTGGCTCCGGCGCTGGAGATTACGCGCTTGGATCTGAGCGAGGCTTTTAAGGCTGGCGGCGGGCGGACTACGTCGGGGCGGCGCGCCGGGTGGCTGCGGCAAGCGCTGGTCGTGGCGGAGGTTGCGCTGTGCATGGTGCTGCTGGTGGGCGCGGGGTTGCTGGTGCGAACCTTTATGAACCTGCGCCGCGTGAATCCCGGCCTCGATCCGCACAATGTGCTGACGGCGCAGATGTCGCTTTACGGCGACCGGTACAGAACGGCGGAAAAACTGGCGGCGTTTTACGAGAGCGGACTGGCCCGCATCCGGCAACTGCCGGGCGTCGAGGGAGCGGCCGTGATCAGCAACCTGCCGATCGAGCGCGGGCTGAACATGCCGGCCTTTCTTGTCGACGGGCCGCTCGCCGGGGAGACGCGGATGAGCGACTGGCGCTACATCACGCCGGATTATTTCCGGGTGATGAAAATTCCCTTGCTGGCGGGCCGTTACCTCGAAGAAGCGGACACGGCAAGGTCGGCAAATGTAGCCGTGGTGAACCAGGAGTTTGCGCGGCGTTACTTTGCAAATGGGGAGGCCATCGGCCGGCATATCCAGACGTTCCGGGGCGCAGACGGAGAGCGGGCTCGCGAGATCGTGGGCATTGTCGGGGACGTGAAAGAGCGGGGACTCGATGGGCCGGCGCGGCCGGTGATGCACGTCCCCGTAAGCCAGGCGCCCGATCGCGCTCTGGGGGCGACGCACTACTGGTTCCAGGTGAGCTGGGTGGTGCGGGCGCGGGAGGGCGGCTCGGGGCTGATCGCAGACATGCAGCAGAAAGTGCGGGCCGTGGATCCCGAGCAGCCGTTTTCGGGCTTTCGGACGATGGAGCAGGTGATGGCCGGATCGCTGCGCCAGCAGCAATTCCAGATGATGCTGCTGGGGCTGTTTGCTGCGCTGGCTCTGGCGCTGGCCGCGGCTGGCATCTACGGTCTGATTTCCTACTCGGTCGTGCAGCGGACGCAGGAGATAGGCATTCGCCTGGCGCTGGGGGCGACGGCCGGAAGCCTGGTCCGGGCGATTGTGTGGCAGGGGACGGCACTGGCCGGGGCCGGAGTGGCTGCGGGGCTCATTGCGGCGCTGGCACTGACGCGGCTGCTCGAGAGATTTGTCTTTGGCGTAGGCACGGCGGACCCGGCAACGTTTCTGGGCGTGGCGATGTTGCTGGTGGCCGTAGCGGCGGCGGCCAGCCTGATCCCGGCGTTGCGGGTGGTGCGGCTGAATCCCATGGATACGCTGCGGGTGGAGTGAAAGCGGGGGGCGGACGGAGAGTGCCAATTCCTGCACTGGCCGACTTCCTCGAACGCTGTTTGGGGGCGTTAATCCGCTCAGCCAAGGCCGATCAGCGCTGTTTCTTGTGTTCGTTCTGCGCGATCCGCGCCTTCACCAACTTTTTCACGAGAGCGTTCGACAGAGGCTTGTCCACAGTGAAGCGGATGGTGCCTTTCGATGTGTAGAAGTCCTTCATTTCGTTCTTGAACGCCTCTATCAC
>JACQDG010000292.1 GCA_016201185.1 Acidobacteriota bacterium
TACCACACCATGATCCACGAGAACATCAAGAAGTTCATGGATGGGTTCCACTACGACGCCCATCCCATGGGCATGCTGATCTCGACGGTGGCGGCGCTTTCCACTTTTTATTCCGACGCCAAGCAGGTTCTGGACCCCGAGGTGCGCCGGCTGCAGATTTTGCGGCTGATCGGAAAGATGCCGACCCTGGCCGCTTACGCCTATCGCCACAGCCTCGGTCTGCCGTACGTATACCCGGACAATGAGCTGAGCTACGCGGAAAACTTCATGAACATGCTGTGGAAGAAGACCGAGCCGAAGTATGTGGCCAATCCGGTACTGGCCCGCGCCCTGGACGTGCTGTTCATCCTCCACGCGGACCACGAACAGAATTGCAGCGCCAACGTGATGCGGGCGTGCGGCAGCTCGCAGGCCGACCCGTTTGTCACCACGGCGGCCGCGGCGGCGGCGCTCTACGGGCCGTTGCACGGCGGCGCCAACGAGGCCGTGCTGAAGATGCTCGATGAAATTGGAGCGGTGGAGAAGGTTCCGGCCTACATCCAGCAGATCAAGGCCGGGCGCGGCCGGCTGATGGGCTTCGGCCACCGCATCTACAAGAACTACGATCCGCGCGCCCGCATCATCAAGCAGACTGCCGAGGAGGTGTTCCAGGTCACCGGCCGGAACCGGAAGCTGGACATCGCCCTGGAGATCGAGCGGATCGCTTTGCAGGACGACTTCTTCATCCAGCACAAGCTCTATCCCAACGTAGATTTCTATTCCGGCATCATCTACCAAGCAATGGGTTTCAGCCCGGACATGTTCACGGTGATGTTCGCCATCCCGCGGACCATCGGCTGGCTGGCCCAGTGGCAGGAGATGATCCAGGATCCGGAGCAGAAGATCGCCCGCCCGCGGCAACTCTATACGGGCTACGGCCTGCGGGAATTTGTCCCGTTGGAGAAGAGGACGGCGCGCCCCATGGCGGCCTGAAAGGGCAGGGAAACGCTGGCAGTAATAAAAGCCTTAAGGGCAGGCGCCAAAAGCGCCTGCCCTCAGAAACTCAGGGCCGGGACGATCTCCTTAGCTGCTGTGATGCCGGTGAGCGTGATGGCGCAGTACATAGGTAAAGCGGTCCATCAACACCAGCGTCCCGGCGGCGACGCTAATTACCAGGAAGGGGAAACCCACAAAAGCCAGAATGGCGAGAAGGGCTTTCGCGAAGTCGGTCCACATACGTCCTCGCTGTTAACGGTCAGCAAGCGGTGTGCCAAAGGATAGGTGGACGAGGGGGCAGCCCGCGCGCCAGTACCTGAATTTCCCCCAAAAAGGGTGATTACCCCCACCCAACCTGCTGGGCATCCATCTGTAAACACGATAGAAAAGGCCACTTAACTCTGGTTTTCAAATTGCTTCCTTCCAGGGCTGGAGGCCTTGATATGAGCCAGATTCATCCCGTCCAAATTCTGCTAGATGAGCACCGTACGATTGAAGGCGTTCTGGATGCTTTCGAAGACGCCCTGTTGCGCCTGGATCGGGTTCCCTTCCCGACGCAATGGTTTTCCGAGGCCCTGGATTTCTTCCGGCACTTCGTGGAGGGCTGCCATCATAACAAGGAGGAAGAGCTGTTCTTTCCCCAACTCCGCAAAGCCGGGTTCCTCGAGCCGCATGAGAGCGGTGTGGCCTACCTGGAGCGCATCCAGAAGACCTTCCAGGCGGCTGCAGGAAGCGACCGCCAGGCCATCGACGCCTTCCGGCGGGAAGGGCTGGATTATGTGCGGTTCCTCCGCCAGCACATCCGCTGGGAGGACGAACTGATGCACCACGTCGCGTCTCTCCCTCAAAGAGAAGAAGAGATCCAGCGCCTGCAGGAGGGAGCCCGTCCCCCGCAATTTCACCAGATGGACGAAGAAACCTACGAAAAATATCTGGCCCTGGCCGAAAAGTTGAGCGGGAAACGGAGCAGCGGCTGAAGGGCTGCGACGAGGTGACGCGGAGCTTCGATGAAGGCCAGGCCCGGATCGAAGCCCTTCGTTGCCTGCTGTGCAAAGACCCGACCTGCGTGGGCGCCTGCCCTCTCCAGATCGACATCAAGGCTTTTATCGGGCTAATGGCGGACGGAGAATACGACCGGGCTTTGGAAAAAATCATGGAGCGGAACCCGCTGCCCGCCGTCTGCGGCCGGGTCTGCCAGTACGAGCTGTATTGCGAGAAGGAATGCAAGCTGGGCAAAAAGCTGCCGCGGGTGGCGATCGGCGCGCTGGAGCGCTTTGCGGCTGACCACGGAACCCGCCGGGAAGCGCCCGCCGTCCATGCGCCGCGAGACGGAGCGCCCCTGATCGCCATTGCCGGCAGCGGGCCGGCCGGGCTGATTGCAGCCTACGATCTGGTGCGCCTGGGGTACCGCGTGCGCGTCTTCGAGGCGCTGCACGAATTCGGCGGCGTGCTGCGCTACGGCATTCCCGCCTTTCGTTTGCCCCGTGAAGTGATCGATCGGGAGATCGAGCGGCTCCGCCAAATGGGGGTGGAGTTTGTCAACAACTTCATCGTCGGCCGGACCTGCACGCTGGAAGAGCTGTTTGAGGAAGGCTATGCGGCGACGTTCGTCGCCACGGGGGCGGGCGTGCCGCACTTCATGAACATTCCCGGCGAAAACCTGATCGGCGTCTACACGGCCAACGAGTTTCTGACGCGGGTGAACCTGATGGGGGCTTACCGCTTTCCGGAGTCCCACACCCCCATCCGGGTGGGCCAGAAAGCGGTAATCGTGGGCGGCGGGAACGCGGCCATGGACGCGGCTCGCTGGGCGCGCCGGTTCGGCTGCGAAACGACGGTCCTGTTCCGCCGCGGCCGCAAGGAGCCGCG
>JACQDG010000293.1 GCA_016201185.1 Acidobacteriota bacterium
AGCGAGGCGAGGCGCAGAAGGCGCTTTTGAAGCTCAAGGACTTGTCAAAGAGCCGGTATGTCGCTCCTTATGACGTAGCGGTCGTTTATATCGGCCTCGGTGACAAAGATCAAGCGATGGAATGGCTGGAAAAAGCTTACGAGGACCATTCTGCCTGGCTTCTTTGGGTTAAGGTGGACCCGCGATTTGACAGCCTTCGCGGGGAGCCGCGGCACCGCGACCTGCTGCGGCGCATGAACCTGGCGCCCTAGCTGCCATATATGGTACCATACAATCGTGACTAAGACCACGGTTTACCTGGACCCGGACATTGCCCTGGCTCTTCGCCAGTTGGCGGCTGTTAAGGGGCGCACCCAAGCCGAGTTGATACGCGAAGCTATTGCCAGCTACACCCAGAAGGGCGTCCGCCCCAAACCCAGGGGCATTGGCCGTTATCGCAGCGGCCGCAAGGATGTCTCCCAGCGCGCAGAAGAATTGTTGCGCGGCGCCGTCAGGAATCGCCGATGGCCGTAGTCGCGGACACCGGGGCCGTTTACGCGCTTTACGATTTGGACGACCGCCACCACGTTGCCGTAAAGAAAGCAATTGAGCGTGAGCCAGGGCCAATCGTCATCCCAACGGCCATCCTGGCTGAATTGGACTATCTGCTCCGGCAATATCTCGGAGTAGAAGCGGAGCTGGATTTCCTCGACGACATTCTCAGGGGCGCTTATACGCTGGAATCGCTGACAAGGGAGGACCTAATCCGGTGCCGAGAGGTCATTGCGAAATATAGAGGTCTCGATCTTGGGCTGGCAGACAGCACCGTCGTTGCCACCGCCGAGCGACTAGGAATGGATCGAACGCCGGGACGCTGATTCGGCTCCAGGAAAAAGGCTGGGAGGTGCACATCGCCACGATGACGCCCGGCGACTGCGGCAGTCGCGAGCTGCCCCCAGCTGAGATTGCCTGCGTGCGACTGGAGGAAGCGCGGTCCGCGGCCGCCAAAATTCGCGCGAAGTACCATTGCCTGGACTACCGCGACTTGGTCGTTTGCTACGACGCCCCGACCGTCCGGCGGGCCGTGGAACTGATCCGCAAGATCGACCCGACCCTGGTCATCACCCACTCCCCTCAGGACTATATGCTGGACCACGAATTCACCAGCCTGGTAGCGCGCAGCGCCTGCTTCGGCGCCCCGGCCCCGAACTTTGCCACGGGCGAAGTGCCCGGCGCGCCCTCCACCGGCCGCGTGCCGCACCTTTATTACGCCGCGCCAATCGAAGGGAAGGACATCTTCGGCGCCCCGGTTCCCTTCTCGCTCGCCGTCGACATCTCGGAGGTGATCGGTTTGAAGGCCGGCATGCTGGCCTGCCACAAGAGCCAGCGGGAGTGGCTGCGGGCGCAGCACGGCATCGATGAATACCTGGAGGCGATGAAGCGCTGGTCAGCCGATGTTGGCCGACGGATCGGCATGGAATACGCCGAGGGCTTCCGCCAGCACCTCGGTCATGCCTATCCGCAAAACGATCTGCTGGGAGAGTTGCTGGGCGGCAGAAAAGTCTGAGGTTACTCCGGGAGATCGTCCTTCCCCGCGCTGACCGGCTGGCCGGTCTTGCGCATCACCAAGTAGGTCTTAATGAAAGACTCCAAATCGCCGTCCAGGACCCGCTCCACGTCGCCCATCTCGAACTTCGTGCGGTGGTCCTTCACCAGCCGGTACGGCGCCAGGACGTAGCTGCGGATCTGGCTGCCGAACTGGATGCCCATTTTCGAAGCTTCGAGCTTCTTCGTTTCCTCGCGCTTCTTCTCCAGCTCCAGCTCGTAAAGTCGGGAGCGGAGGATCTTCATGGCGAAATCGCGGTTTTTGTGCTGAGAGCGCTCGTTCTGGCACTGCACGACGATGCCCGTGGGCTGGTGGGTGATGCGCACGGCCGAGTAGGTCGTGTTCACACCCTGGCCGCCCGGGCCCGAAGAGCAAAACGTGTCGACCCGCAGATCGTCCGGGTTGATCTCGACCTTGATATCGTCCTCGATCTCAGGGTAGACGAACACCGAGGCAAAAGAAGTGTGGCGTCGGGCATTGGAATCGAAGGGCGAGATGCGCACCAGACGGTGCACCCCGGTCTCGGACTGCAGCAGCCCGAAGGCGTTCTCACCGCTCACCTCGAAGGTGGCCGACTTGATGCCGGCTTCCTCGCCCTGCTGCACGTCGGTGATGGTGGTGGCGAAGCCCTCCCGCTCAGCCCAGCGCAGGTACATGCGCATCAACATCTGAACCCAGTCCTGGGACTCAACGCCGCCGGCGCCGGAATGCAGCGTGACTATGGCGTTGCGAGCGTCGTTTTCGCCGCCTAATAGGGTGGTGGTCTCCAGGTGCTCAGAGCGCTCGGCCAGGGAGCGCATCTCGCGCTGCAGGTCTTCCTCCACCGGCTCCCCTTCGCGGGCCAGCTCGAAGAGCGCCTCGAGGTCGGAAACGCGGCTCTCCAGATCGCGGTCCACGCTCACAGCTTGCTCCAGGCGTTTCCGCTCCTGCATCACCTTCTGGGCTTTTTCGGGGTCGGTCCAGAACCCGGGGTCGGAGATTCTCTTTTCCATCTCCGCTAATTGAGCTTGCTTGCGGGGAGTGTCAAAGATAACTCCGGATATCGTGAACTTTCTGACGGAGTGAGGAAAACTCGCGTTCCAATTCGTCTAATAGCATTACCGCAACCTCTCTAAAATTTTAGCGGCCGCCGTTGCCGCTATCGTCAACCACCAGAACCAGTCTCCCCAACGCGTGTAAAGCGTAGTGGCCGGCCGGTAATCGAAACGGGCCGCCAGTTCGCCGGGCCGATCCGGCGGCAGCAACGCCGTTACGCGCCCGGCCGGGTCGATAGCTGCTGTCAGGCCCGTATTAGTAGCTCGCAGCAGCCAGCGGCCGTTTTCGATGGCCCGCATGCGCGCAATCAGCAGGTGCTGCTCCCGCGCCGCCGACCGGCCGAACCAGCCGTCGTTGGAGATGTTGACCAGCACCTCAGCGCCCCCGGCGGCAAACTTCCGCACGGCCCGGCCCATCGCCGCTTCGTAGCAGATGAAGGTTCCGATCCGCCCCGGGCCGGCGCCGGCCACGACTACCTTGTCGCCGGGAACGAAATCGCCCGCCTCGCGCGTGACCTTTTCAACCAAGGAGCCGAGCGGCCATGGCACGAACTCGCCGAAAGGCACCAAGTCAATTTTATCATAGCGGGCGATCTCTTCCCCTTGTGGGCCCAGCAGCACAGCCGAGTTGAGCGGCTCGCGCTCCTGCGCGTCGCGAAAGGCCACCGTGCCGAACAGGAAGTACGTTTTCTCCGCCCTGGCGATATTCTGCGCCGTGGAACGAAACAACGGATCGGTATAGAAATAAAAGGGCGCCGGATTTTCCGGCCAGATAATCAGATCGGGGCGCTCGCCGGCCTCCACTCTGGAGTGCGAGAGCAGTGCCAGCCGCGCGAGCAGCTCCTCGGTGCGCTCTCGCGTCCACGTATTCGAGAAAATCTCCTCCTCGGAGATGTTGGGTTGCAGCAGGAGTGCCACGCGGTCACCGGTGCGCGGCTCGGGCAGCGGCGGCAGCAAGTAAAGCAGCGGCAGGAGCAGCAGCCAGGCCAGGTGATGTTTCGGGCGGCGGCGCAGAGCCAGCGCCACCGCGACGTTCATCAGCAGCAGCGCGAACGACATGCCGACCACGCCGGTGAATGGGGCCAGCCGCGCCAACACGGACATGTTCGTCGCGGCGCTGCCCAGCATTAGCCAAGTGAAGCCAGCATAAGAATGCGTGCCTTCGACCGCCACCCAGACGGCTGCCACGGCCGGGATCGCCCAGGCGCGGCGCAGCAGCCCGCCGGCCAGCCAGGCAAACAAACCCAAGTGGAGCCCTTTGACCAGAAAAAAGCCGGCAAAAAGGGCCGCGGCCCCGGACGCCGGCACATGACCGTACTGGTGCATCACGCCGTAGATCCAGTAACAAGTGCCCCCCCAGAATATCCAGCCGGCCACCGCGCCCAGCAAGAACCGGCCGCCCGAGCGCGGCTCGATGTCGATGGCCAGGAGCAGCGGGACCAGGGCCAGCGGGGCGAAATAAGTCAGATTGAAGCGGGGAAACAGCGCCACGAGCAGAATCCCCGAGGCGGCGGCCATCGCCAGGGCCAACAGGGTCTTGACCCCGGTCTTCTTCAAACCGGGGCTCCGGCGGAACCAGCCTCGGCCGCCACCAGGTCGGCCATGTAAGAGCTGCGCACCAGCGGGCCGCTGAACACAGCGCGAAAGCCGACCTGGAGGCCGTACTCGCGATAGGCGGCGAAAGCTCCGGGCGGCATAAACTCCTCCACCGGCAGGCGCCGCCGAGTGGGCTGCAAGTATTGGCCGATGGTGACGACGTCAACCCCCGCCGCCCGTAAGTCGCGCAGGAGATGCTCGACCTCCTCCCGGCTCTCGCCCAGTCCCACCATCAGGCCCGACTTGGTAAGCACGCTCGGAGCGCACCGGCGGGCAAAGGCCAGCACACGCAGCGACTGCTCGTAATCGGCCTGCGGCCGCACCCGGCGGTAGAGCCGGCGCACGGTCTCCATGTTGTGGTTGAAGATGTGGGGGCCTGCGGCCAGCACCCGGGCCACGGCTTCCAGATCGCCGCGGAAGTCGGGCGTCAGCACCTCGACGCGGGCGCCTGGCAGCGC
>JACQDG010000273.1 GCA_016201185.1 Acidobacteriota bacterium
ATGGTCACGAAACGATCCTCTTCGGTTGAATGTAGCGGATCGCCGATGGTCACGGTGAGGGTGTCTCGAAATACGGAGGCCGCCTCTTCGAAGGTGATGCCGTGCTTCCGCCGGTTCGAGCGGGCCTTCTCCGGATGCCAGCGAAGAACGGTCTCCATGTCTCTTTCACTGCCCCTTCCATCTGAGGGCTAACCGGCTCAGGCCTGTACTGCCTCCCAATGTCGGGCGAGTTGTCGAAAGGCTTGCTCATGCAAGGGCCAGTCATGCAGAGTTGCCGGGTCAAAGTCTGCTCCATTGGGCCAGACCAGAGTGTCGACTTCGGGATCGATCCGAACTTGCTTGAACAACCGCTGGTCGCGCAGTGGGCCATACATTTCGCCCGCAAGAATCGGACGAAAATCGATGGTCCGCTCGGTCTCGTCGTCGAAGCGAACGCGGAGCGTGTAAGGAGAAACGATTTCAAACGAACGAACTCGATAAATCGGATGTTTCATACAACCACCCTATCGCAATGGCTCGATCGGCGTGGGCTTCCGCCCTTCTTGCAGCCGTTGCCAATCGACTCTCAGCTCAGCCTGATGCAGCTCTGCCCATGCTTCCACTAGCCGGATCTGCCTCCTCGGTAACGAACCCGCGATCATCTCGACAGGATCAATGCTGAAGATTCTGACTTTCCTGGTACTACGCGTGAAAATGCGCAACGTGATGCGGTGAGCCTGCCTCAGCAAACATACGAACGATGATTCCGAAGAACCGGCTGAGTTCCGGCACGCACTCATTCTACCTCGCGCCGTGCCTCCCCGGCGCGGGCTACCGACTCAGGGGTGCGCGACATAAAAGTGGGACCGTAAGGGATGTAGTTGATTCTGCTCAAGCGTCCGAACGTACCGCTACGCTCGGTTCAGAGCCGCGACTGTCAAGGAGCGGTTCATCGTGTCCTTCAGAAAACCGCTTGCTCACGCGAGATCCCGACTCAGGCGCGGCCCGCACTCGGCCGTCGCCCGCGCGCCGGGTTAGACAGCCCTAGTTGGAATCGTTCCATTCACAAACCCTCACTTCTGAAGACAGTAAAGCCTCGCCTCGCGCGAAAGCCCCAGAAGAAGGCCAGCCGGAAAGGTGAGGAGCACAAGCGCGAGTCGGGCCCAGTTCTTTTTTCGAACGAGCTGAGCGTACAGCCACCACACTAGGCCTGACCAAACGACCGTTGCGCCGAGCTTGCGGACATCGCGGCTCGCAAATCCCCGTCCGCCAAGCACCTCCCAAAGCGCAGCCAACCCGACAAGGACGTTGGAAACCAGAAGAAGAACCAGGTAAGTCCTGAATTCTCGAGGCAGTTTCTGCTTAAAGTACGCACCCTTAACCGTCTTCGATTCGAAGTCGTATCCGCAGTCGCACCGCTGTGCGGAGTCGGGATTCAATAATCCGCAACGTGGACACTTCATCTTAGCCACCTCCTGGCTGCCTCTCCCGAAAATTAAGCCGTGGTTCCAAGGCAACCTTGCGGCCGAGCTTTTCGAGCCGTCGGACATGGCAGCGCGTCAAGCTGTCCACGTTTACCCGGTCGAAGTAGCTCTGTCCCAGATCCTTGAAGACCGTCGGCTGCGAGTAGTTTTCCCGCGCCTACCACCCTACCTCCTGTTGATAACCCTGTCAACCGATTTTTGCCCTAACAACCATCCAATCACCGCACTTTTCACTTTTTCTTCCTCGATTTTCCAATCATTTGCCCGCTTTTCCCGCCAGGCGCCCTTCTTTCTACCCTTACAATGAAATTGATTCGCGAGCGTGGGCCCACGCGCTCCGGTTGTTTAGGTGCTTTGCGTCCCTGGTGGCATAAGGCCCGAAGCTTAGTAGGGCAGTTGCACAGGGGCTTGCCGCTCTTCGGGTTCGGGTAAAGCCTTTTCGGAGGCCCCCGATAAAGAGGGGAGCGGGACGGGCAGTCCATCGATGGAAACAAGCTGGATCTGAACGGCCGCTGTCGCCGGTGACCGGCGGGGCGCTTAACCCCGCGCCGATTCACCCCTCTCGCTAGCCGGCCCTAAAAGGCGCGCCTGGATAGGATCCCGCACCCCGGCTGTCGGAGGAAGTGCTTCCTCCGGCAGCCGGCTCGGAGCACTCAATCGCATTCCACCGGCTCCAGAGGCCGTGGTGCGCCTCTGCGGTTAACCGGCGGCGCCTCACCACTCCACGCTCTGCCCCGGCTGTAGCGCCACAACCTCGATCTCCCGCTCGTCCTTCAACTGCTCGTGCAGATGCTCCGGCCTACCCACCAGCGGCGGGAAAGTCCCGAAGTGCATGGGGATCACTTTCTTGGGGCGCAGCAACCGGCAGGCCAGGGCGGCCTCCCGCGGGCCCATGGTGAACAGGTCGCCGATCGGGAGAAACGCCAGCTCCGGATGATAAAGATCGCGGATCAATTGCATGTCGCCGAAGACGTTCGTGTCCCCGGCGTGATACAGCCTCCGGCCATCGGCCAGTTCCACCACGTAGCCGCAAGCCTCGCCGCCGTAAATGATCTTGCCGTCGTCCAGGATGCCGCAGCTATGGTCGGCGTGGACCATGGTCACCTTCAGCCCGCCGGCCTGCTGGGTTCCGCCCTTGTTCATGGGCATGGTGTTCTCCACGCCCTTGCCCTCCAGCCAGGCGCAGAGCTCGTAAATGCCCACCACCTTCGGCCGGAACTTTTTCGCCAGGCTCACCGCGTCGTCGATGTGATCAAAATGGCCGTGAGTGATCAGCATCGTATCCAGTCTGGTAATGGAGTGGGCCTTGGGGTAAGCGGGGTTACCTTCGATCCAGGGGTCGATGACCACCGTCTCGCGGCTCTCCAGCTCCAGTTGAAAAGTCCCGTGGCCGAGCCACGTGATTTTCACGGATGACATGGGGCGCTCAGCCGGCTTTCGGCTTACGGGCGCGCGAAGGGGCGCCGGCCGCCGCCGCGGCAGCACGCTTGACTGGAATCCGCCGCCGGGAAAGCCGCTCGATGGCCCGCAGCAGGTCCTGCACTTCCGTCGGACCCTTGGACAGCACCATGTCGGCGCCGGTCGACTGCTCGCTCAGGCCCAGGGAATCGACGTAGCCGGAGAGCAGGACAATGGGAGTTTGCGGGCTTTGCTGCCGGATCTTGCGGATCACCTGCTGGCCGGAGACCTCCGGCATGCGGTAGTCGGTTACCACTAGGTCGAAGGGGTGCGCGGCGAACTGATCCAGTCCCTCTTGCCCACCTGCCGCTACCGCCACCTTGTGCCCCAGTTGCTCGAGCACTGTTCGTCGCGCCACCAACCCATGCTTGTTGTCGTCGATCAGGAGAATCCGCAAACTCGCCGCCCGCATTTCTTGCTGATGGATGGGGGAACGGCGCGTAGACTAACAGAAGGCTGACAGGGGTGTCAACACGTTTGCATGTGATTGGAAAAACGAAAGATCGAATGCTTGACTTGGAACCTGAGTTATGAACCGAATCCGGATTTCCGGCGGCTCGCGTCCACCGTCCCTATTCCACTTCCCTCGGAGCGGTGTAGCCGGCTTTGGCCAGGATGCTGTACTTTACGTTTTTGCCCTTCTGGTCCACGATGCGCAGTTCCTTGTTGCTCGCCGGATCAACCAGCGTGACCTTGATCCGGCGGAACTTTCCATCCCGCACCTGGTTGGTCGGGTTGTAAGTAACGGTGTACTGGTTCCGTAGGGACACGGAAATCGTGCGAAAAATGCTCGGGAATTCCCCGTAAAAGCGGGGGAAGAAGGCCATGCCGCCCGATTCCTTGGCGAAGGTGCGCATCTGGTTGTCGGCCTGCAAAAAATCCAGCCGTTGAATGGGCCCCATGGCTCCACGAGCGTCGTACCATTCGCGCACGGCTTGCATCAGCCCGACGGCGTAGATGGGAATGCCTCCGGCCTGCACGGCCTGGCGGGCTTTGTCGAAGGTGAGCCTGCTGAAGGTGTCCAGGCCGGAAGAAATCAGCACGATGGCCTTGCGGCCCTCGATCTCCTTCATGCGATCGATGGTGTCATCAAGGGCGTCGTACAAGTTGGCCTCGCGGAAGCCCGCAATGCGCAGCCGCTGCATGGCCTCGTAAGCAGCGCGCTTGTCCTGGGAAAAGTCGGAGAGAATCTCCGGCCGCAGATCATAGGCCACCACCGCCACCCAGTCCTCAGGCCGGAGGGTTTCCATAAATCCGTACGCGGCCGTAAGCGTCTGGTACCAGGTCTCGCTCCAGAAACTCTGAAAGAGATTGCTGAACTCGATGACCAGGCAAACCGTCATGGGCGCTTCGCTCGGCCCGAAGTTGATAAGCTGCTGCGGAATGTTGTCCTCCAGGACCAGGAAGTGCTCCTTCTTCAGGCCGGAGATGAAATTGCCCTGGTTGTTCAGCACTGCCACGTCCACGGTGACCAGGTTGGTCTGGGTTTGAAAGGTAGGCAGGTCGGCCGGGAGCGGCGCGCGCTTGGGCTTGGCCACCGGCGGCGGAGGCTCCTGCTTCTTCTTCGGCCGGGCGACGGTCTCGCCCGCTTCCTTCTCGGGCCCCTGTGTGCTTGCCAGCGGTCCTTCCTGCTGGGCCGCCAGCGTCAAGGCCAAAAAGCCGGCCAGCCAAAACCCCTTTCGCAAACTTTTCCATGCTTTCATGACGGCGACACCACCATCCCGCGAAGCCTTCCGACTCCTACCCATAGGGACTTCCCGGGCCCGAATCTGGTTACCAGAATGATTATACGCCCGTGCCGAACGTCACGGCGCCGCTTCCACTCAGTTCACCCAGCCACCCTGGTCCTGGTCCCGGTTCCGTTCCTGTTTGCGCATGTAAACTTGAAACTTCTGCTGGAGCCGGCGCCGCCGCCACTTCAAGTACAGACCGCGCAGGTCGACCATCTCCAGCCGGTGCAGCCGGAAGCGCAGGTAGAGGTAGCCAAAGATCATCCCGCCCAGATGGGCCACGTTGCTTACCGCGCTGCCCCGGTCGAAGCTGGACATGAAGGCGATCCCTCCCATGATAAGAACGAAGTACTTAGCCTGGATGGGAAACAGGAAACTGAAGTAGACGGTCCGGGTGGGGTAGAGCAGTCCAAAGGCCAGCAGGACGCCGTAGATCGCCCCGGAGGCCCCAATGGTCAAGGTGCCGACCTTGTGCAGGGCGAGGTTGACGGCCACGTCCATCAGAGCCGCCCCCACCCCGCAGACAAAGTAGTAATTCAAGAAGCGCCGGGTACCCCACTCCCGCTCCAGATCGGCGCCGAACATCCACAGCGTGAGCATGTTGAACAGGATGTGCCAGTAGCCGCCGTGTAGAAACAAGTAAGTGAACGGCTGCCAGATCGCGCCGCGCAGGACGCCGGAAGGCCGCAGGCCGAAGATCTCCAGGAAGGAGATTGCCACATCCCTATTCCACATGCCCAGGAAGAAGAAAAAGACAAATACGGCGAAATTGATGATCAACAGCCACTTCACGCCGCGCGGGAAATAGCTGGAGATCCCGAAACTGCTCCCGGGGTACCGAGTGTAGGAACGCATAACGGTGAACCAGCAGCCCTTCTTCGAGAATATCAGGTTTTCAATCTTCGGGCGCCAGATTTTCGGTCGCCGGCCCCCCTGCGCTATCATCAAGTTTCAGGTGCAACCCTGACACCTGAAACCTGGCACCTGCACTCATGCGCCGTCATCTTTCCATACATCCGCGCAGCATCCTGCTGGAGATCCTCGATCGGATCCGTGGTCGGGAGCAGATGCTGGTGCGGACCGGCGAGGGGCTACCCCTCGTGGTGATCAGCTATCCGTGGGGCAGCCTTACTTCCGCCCAGGAACTCGAAGCCGCCATCTGCCGGACTTACAAGCAGCTCTCTCCTGCAACCCGCGAACACTATGATCGGATGCTCCCGCGTCTGCCTCCCTTGGTGGTGGCCGTGCTGCGGGCGCGCAACCCATGCACATGCCTGGGCCACCACCATCCACCGGGGACAGAAAGCCGCATGGCGCGCCGGCTGGCCAGCGACACCGGCTTGCGCGTGGGCGAGATCGACCTGGCCGTAGAAGCCATCCGCCACTGGGAGCCTCTGCCCCTGGCCGCTCTGGCCGTGAAGCCGGCGCCGGCCGACCGGCCGCACCTCGAAGAGTTTCGCTTTCGCGCCGCCCTTTTGGCGGTCTTTTTCCACGAGATGGAGCACTTGGCCTTCCCGGAAAACCGGGAACCAGAAGTGCGCCCGCGCAGCACGGATTTTTACGCCGCTGCTCTAAAGGAATTCTTCTCGCAGGAACTCGGGGTGAGTTACGGAATCTAAGCCGCCGGCGGCTCCTGGGCTCGGGCAGTTGGAGCGCCGGGTGTTCGGCGTGGTCCGGGCTCCGCGTAGCGGGCCAGCCAGACGGCTACTATCTGCAATAAGGCGCCGCCCCCGAACCAGACCTGCCAGTGTGACAGCACTCCTTCTTTCACCAGGAAATCATTGGTCCACGAAAGCTCGAAGCTCCACCGCCACGCGCAGAGGAAAAAACAGAAAAGCGCCAGCGGCAGTAACAGGGAAGCGCCCACGTGGGCCTGGCGCCGATTGGGCCAGCCGCCGCGGACAACGCACTTCTCCGGAGCGGTTCGGATTCGCAGGACAATACGCATGCTGGAACGCTTGCCCCTCACACGCCTTTTACCAATTTAGCACCTTTAACACCGTTTTGATATAACCGACTGGTAGCCACAACTGTTCCCTCCGGAGGCATTCATGCAAAAAATCCAAGCGGCGGTCATCGGCACGGGTTTTGTCGGGCGGGTCCACGTGGAGGCGATCCGCCGGCTGGGCAACGTGGAGGTGGCGGCGATTGCCGACCAGTCCGAGGAGCTGGCGCGGAAGTTCGGCGAGCAGCTTGGCGTGGAACGCGCCGTGGGCGACTACCGCCAATTGCTGGCCGACCCGGCGATCCGCGCTGTTCACGTTTGCACCCCCAACCATCTGCACTTTGAAGTGGTGAAGCATGCGGTCGAAGCGGGCAAGGCCGTTTTGTGCGAGAAGCCGCTGGCCGTCTCGGCCGCCGAAGCGCGGGAGCTCACCGAGCTGGCCCGGCGCCACAAGGTCGTCAACGCCACCAACTACAACCTCCGCTACTACCCGGTGGTCCAGCACATGCGCCGCCTGGTAGCCACCGGCGAGGTGGGCGAGATCCTGGCCGTGCAGGGCACCTATTCGCAAGACTGGCTGTTTTACGAGACCGACTACAACTGGCGCCTGGAGCCCGAGGCCGGGGGCCAGTCGCGCGCCATGGCCGACATCGGCTCCCATTGGTGCGACATGGTGGAGCATGTCACCGGCCTCAAGATCACCTCGCTGTGCGCCGAGCTTGCAATCTTCCATCCCATCCGCAAGAAGCCCAAGAAGCCCATCGAGACCTATGCGGGCAAGCTGCTGACCCCGGAGGATTACGAGGACCGGCCGATCACCACCGAGGATTTCGGCGCCATTCTGCTGCGGCTGGGCAACAAAGCGCGCGGCGCTCTCACCATCAACCAGGTGGCCGCCGGACGAAAGAACCGTCTGCTGCTCGAAATCTACGGCACGCGGCGCGGGCTGGCCTGGGACGGCGAAAACCCCAACGAGCTGTGGATTGGCCGGCGCGATGGAAACAATGAGCTGCTGGTGAAGGACCCGTCCCTGCTCGAGCCCCGCGCGCGGGAGTACGCCGACCTGCCGGGCGGCCACGCCGAAGGCTACGGCGACACCTTCAAGCAGTTGTTCCGCCGCTTCTACGCCGCCGTGCGTGATCCGTCCGCGCCCGCCGACCTTCCCGCCTTCGCCGCGGGGTTGCGCCAGCTCACCCTGGTGGAAACGGTTCTGCGCAGCTCGGCCCAGAAGTCCTGGCTGGATGTGCCGGAGGCAGCGGCCTAACCAGCGCCTGCCGGCTCGTTCCCGGCGGGAGCGTTCTGCGGGATGTAGTCGGGCTCGGCGCCCGGCACGCTGTATTCATAGGCCCCGCGGTACACGGTGGGGTGCACCCCGGCGAAATTATCGTGTGGCGGCGGGGAGGGGATGGTCCATTCCAAGGTCGTCGCCTGCCAGGGATTGCTTTCTGCCGGCCGGCCCTTCCAGAGGCTCCAGAAGAAATTGAAAAGGAAGATCACCTGGGCGGCCGCCGTGACTGTGGCTGCCCAGGTGATGAAGTGGTGCAGCGAGTTCAGCGGCGCAAGGAACTGGAAGGCGGTCGTGTCAGGGTACCGCCGCGGATGCCCGGCGATCCCCAGGAAGTGCATGGGCACGAAAATCGCGTAGCCGCCGAGGAATGTCAGCCAGAAATGCGCTTTTCCCAGCTTTTCGTTCAGCATGCGCCCGAACATCTTGGGGAACCAGTGATAGGTGCCGATGAACACGCCGAAGATGGCCGCCAGCCCCATGATCAGGTGGAAGTGGCCCACCACGAAATAAGTGTCGTGCAAATACATATCGAGCGCCGTCTGGCCCAGAAACAGCCCCCCGATGCCGCCGGTTACGAACAGGGAGACGAAGCCCAGGGCAAACAGAGACGGGGTGTCGAAGCGGATCTTGCCCCGCCACAGGGTCCCCAGCCAGGAAAAGGCGATCACCGAGGCCGGAATGCTGATGGCGATGGTCAGCGCCGAGAACACGCTGCCGGAAAACGGGCTCATGCCGCTGACGAACATGTGGTGGCCCCAGACAAAAAAGCCGAGGGCCGAGATGCCGATCAAAGCATAGACCACAGCCCGGTAGCCGAAGGTCGGCTTCCGCGCGGCCACGGCCAGCACGTGCGAAGCCACGCCGATCGCCGGAACGATGATGATGTAAACCTCCGGGTGCCCGAAAAACCACAGCAGGTGCTGCCACAGGACGGGGGAACCGCCGCCGCGGCGAATCACCTGATCGCTCACCACCAGTCCCCCAGGTATAAAGAAACTGGTACCGGCCACCTGGTCCATGAGCAGCAGGACTCCGGCCGACAGCAGCACGGCGAAGGCCAGTAATCCCATGACGGCGGTGGCCAGCCATCCCCACACGGTGAGGGGCAGACGCATCAAGCTCAGGCCGCGGGCCCGCAGGTCAAGCGTCGTCACGATGAAGTTCAGCGCGCCCAGCAGCGAGGCCACGCAGAACAGGGCGATGCTGAGCAGCCACAGGACCTGGCCCAGCCCCAAGCCGGGACCCGCCACCTCGCCCAGGGCGCTCAAGGGCGCATAGGCGGTCCACCCGGAGATCGGCCCGCCGCCCGCCGCCACGATGGCCGAGAGAAGCACCGCCAGGGAAACAAAAGTGGTCCAGAAGGAGAGCATGTTCAGGGTCGGGAACGCCATGTCTTCGGCCCCGACCTGAATCGGCAGGAAGTAATTTCCGAATCCGTTCTGGATCGCCGTGGTCAGGACGAAAAAGACCATGATGGTTCCGTGCATCGTCATCAGCGCCAGGTACAACTCCGGAGTCATCACTCCGTCGGGGGCGCCGTTCGGAAACAAGCGGCCCAGGAGCGGAATTTTCGCCGCCGGCCAGACTAAATGCACCCGCATGAGCAAAGATAGTATCACTCCTACCAGCGCAGCAAACAGCGCCAGAAAATAATACTGGGTGCCAATTACCTTGTGGTCGCGGCTGAAGATGTAATTACTGATAAATCCTTTAGCGGGAAGAGACGCAGCCTTGGTTTCCGCCGTATCGAGCATGATTTCTCTCCTGATTGGAGTGAGTTCTATTCCCGGCCGGAGGAGTATTGCCTGAGCCGGCTCTCAAATTCCTCGGGCGCCAGCACTTCCAGGTAGCTTCTCATCCGGTGGTGGCCGAGGCCGCACAGCTCAGCGCAACAGATCTCATAACGGCCGACCTTGCCAGCCTGGAACTTCAGGGGGATCTGCATGCCGGGCACGGTGTCCTGCTTGATGCGAAGCTCCCGGACAAAGAAGCTGTGAATCACGTCCTTGGAGCGCAGCAGCAGCACGACAGG
>JACQDG010000274.1 GCA_016201185.1 Acidobacteriota bacterium
CCTTAAGTACGTTGGGTTGCATCGCCCGGAAGTAGCTCCAGTCCTGGCTGAGCTCGGCCTGCCGCACCAGGGTGAACATGGCGATGCCCGTATCTTTCCAGTGCTCTTTTCCGCCGCCGGCAAAGATTCCGCCATCGGATTGCTGCCGCGCCCAGGTCGCTTCCAAGCCTTGCTGCACTTCGGCGTCGTAGCCGAGATACCGTGCCGCCTCCAGAATGAAATTCCCATCCACTACCCACAGGCCCCGGTAAACCGTCGGCCCGACCTGGAAGATCAGCCGGCCCTGACTGACTTCCCGTGCCTGGAGGATGTTGCGAGCGCAAGCAGCCAGGAAGTGGTCATGCTGGCCCGCCAGCTTCCAACGTACCTTCCCTCCAAACGACGGCTGGCGTTGCCAGTATTGCCGGGCCTGCTCCAGCAGACGTTCCGGGCTGTCCAGCCCCGCCTGGATCCTCTCGAAGCTCTGCCCCTCCTGCGGGAAGCGGAAAAAGCAGCGCAGCGGCCGCTCGCCCGTGGCCGTCGCTTCTTTGGCTGCCAGCAGAAATTCGCGGCCCGCGTCCTCTCCGCGCAGAGGCGAACTGGAGGCAAGAAACAGCGGCGCGCCCTCGCCGCCGAGCCGCACCTGGCCCCGTCCCGATTCGTTGCGGACCCGGGCTTCCTGCCGTGTTTTCAGGACCACCAGAGGCGCGGCGCGAATGCGCTCCCGCGTTCGCGCCCGGACTTCCAGCATCACGTTGTCCACCCGCCCTTCACCCGGATCATTGCTGGCGAAGGTCGTCAGCTCGAGGAAAGCTTCCGCGCGGTCGATCCGCGTATGGATGATGGGAACCGCGGGCGCTTCCAGCTCTTGCCGCACGACCTGGTTCGTCTCCATGCCGCGCAGCGAAAACTCCACCACAGTCGGAAAGTAATCCGCGCCTTTTCCTTGCCCTGGATGGCCGTACCGCAGTTCCCCCCGCTCGCCCGCCAGGCTCTTGTGCGGATCGTCTGGGAAGCAAAAGGCGGTCTGCCAGGACAATGGCGCGTATCGAAAGTCAACCGGCGTCCCTGGAATTTGCGCCTGCGGTGCGCCGCTCGCCGCGAGTCCAGGCCGGGCCGTCTCCGCGGCGGCCGCGCCCAAAACCAAACCTGTGCCCTTAAAGAAACTTCTCCGGTTCATCCTTTTCATGGCAAGACTCCCACCAGCAATCTGTGGGCCGGATTCTACCCAGGCAAGCTCCGCGCGGCTGACCGGCCAACGGCCCCGCGTCCCTTGCCCATCCTGAGGCTTTCCGGGATTATAAAGCATTACGGTATGCCGGTGCTGATCAATCCTGAAGCGTCGCAGCCGCACTCCCCCTGCTACACTGTCGGCTAACGCTATGCCTCAACCTGACTCGAGCTTTGGGCTTTCCCGCATCGGCCAGATCGCCATCACCGTAAGCGACCTTGACCGCGCCGTACCCTTCTACCGCGACACGCTGGGCCTCAAGCTTCTCTTCCAGGTCCCCAACATGGCTTTCTTCGATTGCGAAGGCATCCGCCTCATGCTGGGCCTGCCGGAGAAACCTGGCGAAAACCACAGCTCTATCCTTTATTACAAGGTGGAGGAAATTCAGAAGGCGTTCGAAACTTTGTCCGGGCGCGGAGTCCCATTCGAGGGCAAGCCGCACCTGGTCGCCAGAATGCCGGACCATGACCTGTGGATGGCCTTCTTCCGCGACCCCGACCGCAACCTGCTGGCTTTGATGAGCGAAGTGCGGCGCCCCTAAGCCAGCCACAGAACCCGCGCAGTTGCCGACCCGCGCATACTATACTGGTTCGACCGAATCTGGAGGAGCGCCGTGGGCGAGCATCCCACTCCCGAACACATCATGCAAGTCGGCCTGGGTTTCTGGGCCTCGAAGACGCTGCTGAGCGCCGTCGAGATGGAGCTGTTCACCGAACTGGCCAAACATCCGGAGGGTTTGGACAGCCTCATCGGCCGGCTGGGGCTGAATCCGCGATCGGCCCGCGACTTTCTGGACACGCTAGTGGCTCTAGGATTCCTTCATCGCATCGATGGGAAATACTGCAACACACCCGCTGCGGACCTGTATCTAGACAAGCGCAAAACATCGTACATGGGCGGCTTCCTGGAGATGGCCAATCATCGCCTCTACCGCTTCTGGGGCCATCTCACCGAAGCCCTGCGCACCGGCAAGCCGCAGAACGAAGCCCGTGACGGCAGCACGCCGTTTTTCGAGGCTCTTTACGCCGAACCCGCCCGGCTGAAGGAGTTTCTGGCGGCCATTACTGGGATCAGCAATGCCGCCAACCGCGCCATCGCCGAGAAGTTTCCCTGGGAAAAATATAAGACCTTCGCCGACGTGGGAACCGCGCAGGGAGATCTCGCGGTCCAGGTCGCTCTCGCCCATCCCCACTTGAATGGCATCGGCTACGATCTGCCCGAAGTGGCGCCCATCTTTGAGGAGTACGTCGAACGGCACGGCCTTTCCGGACGTTTGCGTTTCGCGAGCAGCAGCTTTTTCACCGACCCTTTGCCCAAGGCCGATGTCATCATGATGGGTCACATCCTGCACGACTGGAGCCTGGAGGAAAAGAAGCTGCTGATCCGCAAAGCCTACGAGGGCGTTCCGCGGGGCGGCGCTTTGATCGTCTACGAGAGCATCATTGACGACGATCGCTCGAAGAACGCTTTCGGTCTGCTGATGAGCCTCAACATGCTGATCGAGACGCCCGCCGGCTTCGACTACACCGGCGCCGATTGCAGGGGCTGGATGGATGAACAAGGCTTCCGGGAAACGCGCGTCGAGCACCTGGTGGGCCCGGACTCCATGGTCATAGGGATCAAGTGAGTTCCTGATGTATCATGGGGGAAGAAGAACTTCCCGGCCTTGGGCGGAGGGATGCGTTTGAAGCTCAGAGTTTTAGTTCCCTTGCGGGCAATCAGCCTGACTGCAGTGTGGCTTCTTGTCCCCGGCCCGGCTGCTTCCGCGCCGGCCGAGACGAACGGCAAATCCGCCGACTTCAACCGCGACATCCGGCCGATCCTTTCCGACACGTGCTTCACTTGCCACGGACCGGACGAGAAGCAGCGGATGGCGAACCTGCGGCTGGACATGAAGGAAGGGCTGTTTGAGGAGCGGAAGGGCTACCGGATCATCGTCCCCGGTGACGCCTCGAGCAGCAAGCTGTACCAGAAGATCAGCGCCGCCGATAAAGCCTTGCGCATGCCTCCGATTGCTTCCGGGCGGACGCTAACGGACAAGCAGATCGAGGCGATCAAGCGCTGGATCGATGAGGGCGCCCAATGGGAGCAGCACTGGGCCTATCTCCCGCCCCAGCGGCCGGAAGTGCCAAAAGTGAAGAACCCGGTCTGGCCACGGAATGCCATCGACCGTTTCGTTCTCGCCCGCCTGGAGGCCGAGGGGTTGAAGCCGTCGCCTGAGGCCGACAAGGTCACGCTGCTTCGCCGGGTGACTTTTGACTTGACCGGGCTGCCGCCCACGCCCGCCGAGGTGGATGCCTTCCTCGCAGATAAATCCTCGAGCGCTTACGAGAAGCAGGTGGACCGGCTCCTCGGCTCGCCGCGCTACGGCGAGCGGATGGCCATGCAGTGGCTCGATCTGGCCCGCTACGCCGACACCCACGGTTTCCACATCGACAGTCACCGCGACATGTGGCACTGGCGCGACTGGGTGATCGACGCCTATAACCGCAACATGCCGTTCGACCAGCTCACTATCGAGCAACTGGCTGGCGACCTGCTGCCCAACGCCACGCGGGAACAGAAGCTGGCCACCGGCTTCAACCGCAACCACATGATCAACTATGAGGGCGGCGCCATCCCGGAGGAATATCAGGTGGAGTATGTTGTGGACCGCGTGGAGACCACTTCCGCCGTGTGGATGGCGATGACCCTGGGGTGCGCCCGGTGCCACGATCACAAGTACGACCCCATCCGGCAGAAAGACTTCTACCGGTTCTTTGCCTTCTTCAACACGATCTCGGAAAAGGGTCTGGACGGGCGGAAGGGCAACGCCGAGCCTGAGTTGCAGCTTCCTTCACCCGAGCAGGAGCGACGGCTGGAGGAGCTGAAGCGGGAGATCGCGACCGGGGAAAAGGCGATGCCCGCCGAGAAAGAGCTGGACGCCCTCCAGGCCGAATGGGAGAAGACCCGCCTGGCCACGCTGCCGGGACCGCCGCTGAAAGGACTTGTCGCGCACTACGAGTTGGACGGCAACTTCGCTGATACGTCGGGGCATTACCGGCACGGGCGGATCCTGAGCGGCGAGCCGACCTACAGCCCGGGGCCGGTCGGCAAAGCGGTGGAATTCGACGGCGAGACGCAGGTCGATTTCGGCAATATCGCCGGTTTCGATCGGAGCGACCCGTTTTCAGTCGGGCTGTGGCTTAAGACGGGCGGGCAAAAGGAAATGGCGGTGCTTCAGAAGATGGATGATCCCAAGGACCGCCGGGGCTACGAACTGTACTTTGATGAATCCATCCCGATCCCCAGCCTGCTGAGGCGGGGTTCCTACCTGTTCGTCCGTCTGGTCCACCAGTGGCCCAACGATGCCATTGAAGTGCGGACCCAAAAGCCTCTCCTCCTGGGAGACTGGTACGACGTCGTGATGGCTTACGACGGTTCGGGCAAGGCGTCGGGTCTCAGGCTCTACCTGGACGGCAAGCCGGCCGAAGTGGCGGTGTTACGGGACAGCCTTTCTGGCTCCATTCAGACCCCGGGTTCCCTCCAGATCGGCGACGGCAGAATCAGCAAGCCTTACCGAGGGCAAGCGGACGATCTGCGTATTTACAACCGCGTGTTAACGGCGCGGGAGATTGAGCAGTTCACCCTGCACCAGCCGGTTCGGGCCACATTGGTCATCCTTCCCGCCAAGCGCTCCAAGGAGCAGCAAAAAGGGCTCCGCGAATACTTCCTGACTTACGATGCGCCCGAGCCGATCCGGAAGCTTTACGCCGAACTGACCCGTTTGAAACTGGAAAAGGAGCAACTGGACGAGGTGATCCCGACGACCATGGTTATGGCGGAGATGGAAAAGCCTCGGGAGACTTTTGTGCTGGGGCGCGGGGACTATCGGAACCATGGCGAGAAGGTCACACCGGAGGTTCCTTCCGCCTTGCCTCCGTTGCCGAAGGATGCGCCGCGGAACCGGCTGGGTCTGGCTCGCTGGCTCGTCGATCCTTCCCACCCGCTTACAGGGCGCGTTGCCGTGAATCGCTTCTGGCAGATGCATTTCGGGAACGGCCTGGTGAAGACGGCGGAGAATTTCGGCTCCCAGGGCGAGCCGCCCACCCATCCCCTGCTGCTCGACTGGCTGGCGACGGAGTTTATCCGCACCGGGTGGGACGTCAAGGGCATCGAGCGGCTGATTGTCACTTCTGCCGCGTACCGGCAGTCTTCGCGCCTCACGCCGGAACTGCGCGAGAAGGACCCCGAGAACCGGCTGCTGGCCCGCGGGCCGCGGTTCCGGCTACCGGCCGAGATGGTCCGCGACAACGCCCTGGCCGTCAGCGGGCTACTCAACGGCGAGATGGGCGGCCACGGCGTTTATCCCTATCAGCCCAAGGGCCTGTGGGAGGAGCTGGCTTACGGCGACGTTTACTCCGCGCAGACCTACGTGCCGAGCCACGGCAAGGACCTCTACCGGCGCAGCATGTACACTTTCTGGAAGCGGACTAGCCCGCCTCCGTTCCTGATCACCTTCGATGCGCCGGACCGGGAAAAGTGCACGGCTCGGCGCGCCGTGACCAACACGCCGCTGCAGGCGCTGGAATTGATGAACGATCCGACCTATGTGGAGGCGGCCCGGGCGCTGGCCCAGCGCCTGATCCACGAGGCCGGCTCCAACCAGGCCCGGCGAATCAACGTGGGCTTTCAGCTGGCCACGGCCCGTGAGCCGACTCCCGAGGAGCAGAAGATTCTGGCGGACCTGGCGCGACAGAAGCTGGCCTACTATCGTCAGAACAAGGACGCGGCCAGGAAGCTGCTCCAGGTGGGCGAGTCGCTTTACGACCGCAAGCTCGACCCGAGCGAACTGGCGGCCTGGACCACTGTGGCCAGCGTGATTCTCAGCATGGACGAGACCATCACGAAGGAGTGAAGTAGCCTCCCCTCCCACAGATTATGTGCTACACTCGTCCCGTGGGGTCCTTATGGCGAACCTTACACTGTCTATTGACGTTGAAGTTCTTCACGAGGCCCGGAAGTATGCATTGGACCGCCGGACAACGGTGAA
>JACQDG010000275.1 GCA_016201185.1 Acidobacteriota bacterium
GGCCCGATAGGCCAGGGCCATGCCATCGCCGTTCTTGATACTGGCGTTGGTGGTGAAGGGGAAGATGCGGCCGCAGCCGCCGGTGCAAAGAATGACAGCCCTGGCGGTGATGGCCCGGATCTTGCCGGACATCAGCTCGATGGCCACCACGCCCTGCACCCGGCCGTCATCCACCAGCAAGCGGGTGACGAAGTGCTCGTCGTAGCGGGTGATGGTCTCGTATTTTAGCGAGGTCTGGAACAGGGTATGGAGCATGTGGAAGCCGGTCTTGTCGGCGGCGAACCAGGTGCGCTCCTTCTTCATGCCGCCGAAGGGCCGCACGGCGATGTGGCCGTCCGGCTCGCGGCTCCACGGACAGCCCCAATGCTCCAGCCGCAGCAGCTCCTGGGGCGCTTCGCGAACGAAGGCCTCCACAGCGTCCTGGTCGCAGAGCCAGTCCCCGCCCGAGATGGTGTCGTAGGCGTGATTGTCCAGGCTGTCGGCCGGCGAGGCGACCCCCGCTGCGCCACCCTCGGCCGAGACGGTATGGCTCCGCATGGGGTAAACCTTGGAAACGATGGCTACGCTGAGCTGGGGATTTGTTTCGCTGACGGCGATGGCGGCGCGCAGACCCGCTCCCCCGCCGCCAACCAAGAGAACATCATGGGAGGAGATTTCCATGATTTACGGGACGGTCTCTCCTTGCGGCAGCGGCATAGGACCTGGCTGACCAGGAAACGCGTATAGTCTACACAAAGTGTCAAGCGGAGCCAAAGAACCAGCGCTCATGAACGCTTCCGCAGACGGTCCAAGGAAAGCTCGTTCTCGTCAACAAGATATAAGAGGATAAACAGGGCCATGGCGTAGACGAGATTCAGGGCTACCCCGTGGGCATCCCCTGAGATGGTCAGCCCGATGGTCAGGGCTGTGACAAGAAGTCCGCCGAGAGCCGCTGCAAAGCGGGTAAACAGCCCCAGGATCAACAACGAGCCGGCCGTGACTTCGAAAAACGGCAGCGTCACCGCGAACAAATAAACGGAAGCAGGCGGCAGGAAGGTTTTGCGAGGGTTGTTCAAAGGGGCCTCCAATTAGGTCAGATTTTACCATTCGTGATGGGCTATGGCAGCGAAGAGGCGACGAACCTGCTGGAACCGCCGGGCATCGTCCGGGCGCTAAATGCGCGCCGCGAGGCGCAGGCGGACGTAGTCGATCGTCCAGCGGCCTTGCGGGTCGCACAGCTTAGGTCGGAGGATTGCGGAAACTTCGGCTTTCGCTGCTTCCCTTTCCGCTTCCGGAATGACCCGGAGAAAATCTTCGGCGAAGGTATCGAGCCAGTCGGCAAGCGCGCCAGGCAGAGGTGTGGGCCGGGGGATCAAAGCGATGCTGTCCACGGTGAATCCGTGAGCCTCGAGCTTCCGGCGGTATTCCTCGACCGTCGGAAAGTACCACGGCATAATGGCCTGGCCGTCGAGCCGGCGACGGCGGAGGACTTCCATCAGCGCGGCCAGGATTGATGCAATGTTTCCCGCGCCGCCGAACTCAGCAACGAAGCGCCCGCCCGGCTTCAGGGCCCGCCGGATTCCCTCGAGCACGGCATCCGGATGACGCATCCAGTGGAGTGCGGCGTTGGAAAAGACGGCGTCGAACTCCCGCTCGAAGGTCAGCGCGTGGGCGTCCATCAAGCGGACATCGAGCCCGCCAGTGCGGGCAGCGGCCACCATGTCTGCGCCGGCATCCACGCCGACCACGTTCACGCCGAGGGCCGCCAGTTTCGCGGTCAGAGCCCCGTCGCCACAGCCCAGGTCGAGGACCCTCTCGCCCGGCCGGGGCGCCAGCAGCTCGATGAGCGGCTCGCCCAGGTCGGCCACGAATCGCGCGTGGCGGGCGTAGCGCTGAGGGTCCCATGTCTGGGAGGAACCTGCGGGCATCACCACGATCCTAGCATCGGGGCAGCACCTGCTATCATTCGTCTGTGGCGCTGGAAGGGGACATTGCCGCGATTGTCGGCGCTTACCACGGCGACCCGTTTCGGGTGCTGGGCCCGCATCTGGTTGAGGGCCGAAGGCTCGAGATCCGCGCTTTCTTGCCAGAGGCGAACGAGGCCTACGTGGTCGCGGGCGAGCTGGCCCGGCCGATGCAGCGCCTGCATCCTGACGGCTTTTTCGAAGCGGTCCTGGAGCACGACCACGTCATTCACTACCGGCTGCGCCTCGAGGACGGCACGGGCGTGTGGCGCGAGCTCGAGGACCCCTACCGCTTCCCGGCGTGGCTGACCGATTTCGAGCTGCACTTGCACGGCGAGGGCAATTATCTCCAGAGCTTTGAAAAGCTCGGCGCCCATTGGCGCGAGGCGGATGGCGTGGCCGGCGTGAACTTCGCCGTCTGGGCCCCCAACGCCGAGCGCGTCAGTGTGGTGGGGGATTTCAACCGCTGGGACGGCCGCCACCACCCCATGCGCCAGCGTAACGGCGGCATCTGGGAATTGTTCATCCCGGGGCTGGAGGAAGGCCTGGTCTACAAGTACGAAGTGAAGTCGCGCTACCGCGGCTACTTGCAGCAAAAGGCCGATCCCTACGCTTTCTACATGGAAACGCCCCCCCTGTCGGGCTCCCGCTTCTGCCGGCTGGACGGATACCAGTGGCACGACCAGGAGTGGATGCAAAAGCGCGCAGAGACCGACTGGCTGCGCGCTCCTGTTTCGATCTATGAGGCGCATATCGGCTCCTGGGTGCGACCGCAGCCGAGCTACCGTGAGCTGGCCGACCGGTTAGTGCCTTACCTCAGCGAGATGGGATATACCCACCTGGAGCTGCTGCCGATCATGGAGCACCCCTATGAGGCTTCGTGGGGGTACCAGGTGGTCGGCTACTTTACCCCGACAGCCCGCCACGGCCCGCCGGTGGAGTTCATGGAATTCGTCGATCGCTGCCACCAGGCGGGGATCGGGGTGATCCTGGACTGGGTGCCGGCGCATTTCCCCAAGGATGCCCACGGCCTGGTTTATTTCGACGGCACGGCCCTGTATGAGCACGA
>JACQDG010000024.1 GCA_016201185.1 Acidobacteriota bacterium
AATCGGGCTTGGGCTGGTTCAGTTTTGTCCGTTTCGATGGGCCGGCCGACACTTTCGAACGCGACTAAGCATGTAGTCGTCCCTTTGGGAGCTTTTCCGGACGCGGGTTCGACTCCCGCCGCCTCCACCACGCTCGCGGGCTTTGTAGACCACACCCATACCACCCTCGCCCAGCTTCGATTCGATCCGGTAATGGCCCAATGTCTGGCCGATCATGATTTGCTTGCTTCCTTATGGAGGAGAGAGCGAGACCGGCCTCGGACCGGCGGGTGCCTCGGTAATCACCTCAAAACCGGCCATCGCTGCAAGCCCCTTTCTGCCCCTTTCTGCCCCTTTCTGCAGCTTGACTTGCATCGCCCTTGAGGTTACTCTTGGTCACCGCTCAGAACGGGCGTTAAGGAGACAAGCCATTGAGAAACATGAGAAATACCCTTACCTTGCCAATCCGCGCCGGCACCGCTATGCTGGCGGTCAGCCTGTCCACCCTGTGCCTGGCGCAGTCCACTCCGCCGGCCCCCACGCGCAACGTCGTGACCATGACCCAGGTCAAGCCCGACATGCTGAATGAGTGGATGGACACTCAAAAAGAGCTCAATGCCGCCCTCAAGAAGGCAGGTGTGCCGCGGCGGACGGTATTGCGGCCAGTGTTCGGTAACACCTACGAGTTTGTCAGCATCACCCCGCTCGAAAGCTACGCCCAGAGGGATAACCCCAACCCGCTCACGAAAGCGATAGGGCCGGAGGCCGCCGCGCGGCTTTTCGAGAAATCGCGCAAGTGCATCACCGGCTCCCGCAGCTACGTGGGCACGAGCCTGCCCGAGCTCAGCACTCCCCCGGACTCGCCGGCCCCGATCAGCACGTCCAGCAGGGTTCGCGTGGCGCCGGGAAAGGCGCAAGACTACCAGAACTTCATCAAGAACGAGATCCTGCCCCTTTACAAGAAGGCAAAAGCCGAGGGGAAGGTGCTGGGCTACAGCGTGAGCCGCAGAGGCTTCGGGGCCAGCAACAGCGAGTTTACCGTGACGACCTACTACAGCAAGTTCGCCGATCTGGACGGCGGACCGATGCTGACCCGCATGCTCGGTCAGGAGGGAGTGGCCAAGGTTTTTGCCAAGGGGACCGGCCTGAGCACCACCATTGAGACTGTGGTCAGGCGGCGCGTGGCGGACTTGAGCTAGTAGGGGGCCGGCCCGAGGTAGTGGGGAAGGTCTTGCCGGTCACGCCATGCCTCAATTCTTCGGAGCCCAATTCATCACCACTGTGATGGGCGGGGGACCTTCCGCCTCGAGCGCGCAATTGATCAGGAAGCGCTGGCCGTCAGCGGTGACGTCGTAGATCGGAATGAAGGGAGCAGCGAGGCTGCCGGCGCGGGTCTGGAACAGCTCGCGCGGGCGGCCTGTCTCAAAGGCCGTCGCCGTCGCTTTCACCTCGACCGCCATCATCTTGCGGTCTGGGCCAAGGTAGTAGAGTTCTTTGCCGTCGCGGCGCCAGCGCGGCCAGCCGCCACCGTTAGTCGAAACCTGGAACTTCCCGCCGGACTTGGGGAACCCCTGCACGTACACCTGCGCCGGCGTGGACTCGTTGGACCAATAGGCGATCCAATGAGTGTCGGGAGAGAACTGCCCCAGCGTCTCGTTGAACTCTGTTTGGAGAAAAGGAATCGGCTTGCCGGGTGCGGCCTCTGGGCCCTCCAGCGGAAGCACCGCAAGATCGAGTCCGGTCTTGGAGTGGATAGCCTGATAGAGAATGAACCGGCAGTCGGAAGACCAGTCGGTGGGATATTTTGCCTCCGTCGATTTCAGCAGCGGCTCCTCATTGGCGGCGCCGCTGGAGGCCTTCTGGTACAGGTTAGAGAGGCCATCCCGAGTGGAGGCGAAGACGATCCGGCTGCTGTCCGGCGACCACGCCGGAGAATTATCGGTCGCCGGATGGAACGTGAATCGAGTGCTCTTGTCTTGAGCCAAATCCAGCAGCCAAATGTCGTTGGGGCCATGCGCGTCGCTACGGTCCACCGCGACTCGCTTCTGGTCGGGTGAAATTCTCGGGTGAGTTTGCTCTTCCGGCTGGCCGAGGCGGCTTAGTTCCCTGCCGGAGCGATCGAACCATGCGAGTTGGGTCTTGATGCCGCCGCCGGTGTGATAGGTCAGGGTACCGTCGGGAGAAACCGAAAACGCCGCCCAACCTTGCGTGCCCCCAAGCTGTGCCACCTGCTGCGCCACGGGGAAGGCTTCGCCGTGGAACTGGAGCCGCGCGGCGTCGAAGGGCTGGGCCATCAGGGCGCTCTCGCGCTCGAACAACAAGTGCCCGGCGGAATAGGCAGCCATCGAGCTGCCGGCCAGCAAGCGCTTGCGGTCCTTGGAGTCCGGCTTGTCGTCGAGCGACGCAAGGACGACGCCGCGTTTTTCGCGGTCTGTCGTCATGAGCCAGTAGAGGAAGTGGCGGCCGTCGGGCAGGAACTGCGGCCAGCGGTGATTCAGCTCGGTTGTCGAGTCCAAGGTGGTCATCGGCGCAGGGGCCCCACCAGCGGCGGACACGC
>JACQDG010000282.1 GCA_016201185.1 Acidobacteriota bacterium
CGGCTCGGCTCTGGCACGGCCCGGGCCTTCGGTGAGCTACTACAAGTTGCTGGCCTCGAAGGTGGGCATGGCGGAGAAGGAGACGAGCTTTCTGGAGCGGCTGGATGCCTCGCTTTCTTCTTATGCAGACGTTTTCCGCCACGTAGAGGCCGCGGTGCGAAGCTTTTCGGCAGCTAACCCGCAAGCCTGCGTTCCGGCACTGACAGCGGGGCTAGAAGCCGTGCGTCATCTGCGCCGGACCAACCGAGATCCGGACCTGCAAACCAAAGAGGACCAGTTTCTGACCGCGCTGGAGCAGGCACTGGGGCTGTCGTTCGATGTGCTCGTCGAGCCGGAACATCTGCCGGCCGACCCCTTCGCCCAGTTCCGACCCTGGGAGACTTTCGCCCTGGCCACGCCCGGCCAAACCTTCCGGAGCGCCACTTTCTTTCACTCCAGCGGGCGGGCCGGGATAAAGGTGAAGGATGTGGAGCTCATGACGCCGCCGGGGTGGTCCTGGAGGAGGCTCGGGGAGAACCGGTTCGAGGTAGCCGTGGCGGCCGAGGCGCCGGCGACGATGGCTTACTGGCGGCGAGGCTCAATTCGCGAGAATCTCTACCAGATCGACGAGCCCCGATGGTTCCGCTGGCCGCTGCCACCCGCGCCCGTGCGAGCCCGGCTCACCTACTTCGTGAACGGAGTTGAGGCCTCGATGGACCGCGAAGCCGAGACAAGCTACGTGGACCACATCGGCGTCGAGCATCACCGCGCACTAGCGGTAGGCCCGGCCGTTTCGGTGCGCTTCACATCGGATGCCGGGGTGCTTCCGTTGGGGCAGCGCGAGTATTCCATCGGCTGCGTGGTGCGCAACAACTTCAATGGCCTGGTGAAGGGGACCGTATGGCTTTCCCTGCCTGTGGGCTGGCAGAGCGAGCCGGGCTCAACGCCGTTCGATTTTGAAAGGGAAAAGGAGGAAGCGAACATCAGCTTCCGCCTGACCGCTCCACAAGGGCTCGAGGCGAAGGAGTATCCGATCGAAGCCGTCGCCAGCTTCCAGGGCCGCGCATATCGTTCCAGTTTCACGGCCATCACCCAGCCGGGCCTGGAAACGGTTTATCTTTCTAAGCCGGCGCGGCGCCAGGTGCGCGGCGTGGACGTGAAGGTGGCCAAAGGGATGCGCGTAGGCTACGTGATGGGCACAGGCGACGAGGTGCCGGAGGGCTTGCGGCAGCTCGCCTTGCCAGTGGACCTGCTTGACTCAGCGGCCCTGCCAACCGGCGACCTGAGCCGCTACAACACCATCCTGCTTGGCATCCGCGCCTATGCCGCCCGGCCGGACGTCAAGACTTACAACCCGCGACTGCTCGAGTATGTTCGCCAGGGCGGCGTGCTGATCGTGCAATACAACACACAGGAGTATGACCACAACTACGGCCCGTTCCCTTACACCATGGGAGCGAACGCCGAGGAGATCAGCGAAGAGGATTCACCGGTGGAGATCCTCGAGCCCAGCGACCCGGTCTTCCGGTTCCCGAACCGGATCACCGCGCGCGATTTCGACGGCTGGGTCGAGCAGCGCGGCTCGAAGTTCTGGACGACCTGGGACGCTGCGTACAGGCCCCTGCTTTCCACCCACGACCGCGGCCAGGCCCCGCAGCGCGGCGGCTGGCTGGTGGCCCGCCATGATAAGGGACTGTATATTTACTGCGCCTACGCCTGGTACCGGCAACTTCCGTTTGCGGTGCCGGGGGCTTTTCGTCTCTTTGCCAACCTGGTGTCGCTGGGAGCAGCGGACGCCCCCTGGAGAAAATAGTACGCCCCCGAACATGCCGAAATTGTAGCGGATGGCCGTCCTTGACCCACTTGCTCCGGGTTGCGATCATCAAAGCATGAGGTGGGGCCGGGTCATTCTGGTAGCTTTTTCCCTTTCTTGCGCTCTTTGGTCCGAGACCGGCGCCGAGCGACTGGCTAAAATCCGCGCTTTGACTTTCACCCCCGGCGAGTGCTATCGCGTGCGGGATCTTGTCCTGGAGCGGGAAGACATCAAGCTGCACTTTTCCGACGGCTACCTGCTGTTTGCTGAGCCGGTGGAAGGCCGTACGATAGCAGCCCTGTTCCTGGCGGCCAGCGATACGGGAGAAGCAACGGTGGTCGTATTGCCGCCCACGCGCAGCGAGCGGCAGTCAATGGTCCGCTTCCTGGACTCCCCGGTTCTCGAGGAAGAGGTGCGCACCGTCATGATGTTTTTCAGCGACGACACGGCCCTCGTGCTGCGCCGCGCCATAGCGGAGAATCCTTTCAGCCAGCCCGATCCGGAAGCCGGCCAAAAATGGGCGAAGGACTGGACGCCGGTGGCCCGCAACATTCTCGGCGACCGCGAATTGCGTTTGCTGGTGGATGCCCTCTCGCTGGCCGGCCCGGACGGCGTTCCTCAAGCGGGATTATTTACCGCCACCATCAGCGGGGCCAAGCTCGGGCTTTTCGAAATCCTGGTGGACCCTCGCCGCAGCGAGCAGATCGCCGTGGGCCAGGTCATCTGGCAGGAAGGGCAGCGATTCTACGATATCTGGACCAGTTTCCCCGCACGAAGCATCCGGGAAGGCCGCAAGCGGCCGTTCTCGGACACAGCGACCCTCGAAAACTACCGGATCGAGGCGGACCTGGCCGAGGACTTGAGCATGCGCGTGAGGGCGCGGGCCACCCTGGTTGCAGGCAGCGGGCGGGAGCGCGCCGTGGGCTTTGAATTGTCCCGCGACATGAAGGTGTCCAAAGTTTCGGTGGACGGGCGGCCCGCCGAGTTCCTCGAGAGCGGGACGCTTGATGCCAGCGGGGTCCGGCGGCGCGGGAACGACATGTTGGTCGTGGTGCTCGAGAAGGCCCCGGAGCCGGGCGGCCGTCACCTGATCGAGTTTGAATACGCAGGCAATGTGATCACCGATTCCGGCCATGGCATCTACTACGTCGGAGCACGAGGCAACTGGTACCCGACCCATGGCGCTCCGTTCACCGAGTATGAGCTTCTGTTCCAGTACCCCAAGCGGTTGCAGATGGTGGCTACCGGGCGTCAGGTGGAGACGAGTGTGGCCGGCGATGTGCGCACCACGCGGTGGAAATCCGATGGAAAGATCCGCCTGGCCGCTTTCAACCTCGGGGATTACGAGCGCGCCTCGGTGAAAGTGGGGGAATACACCGTTGAGGTATGCGCCAATAAGAGACTGGAGCCGGAGCTGCAGAGGCGGGCCCCGCCGCTTCTGCCGATGGGCACGATCGATCATCGAAACCGGACTACGCCCCTGGGGGCCTTTTCCGCGCCGGAGCCGGCCGCCTCGCCCGCACGGCGCACTAACCAGGTAGCGCACGATAGCGGGGAGGCGGTGCAGTTCTTTCTGTCGCGGTTCGGCCCTCCAGCAACGCGGCACCTTACCGTTTCTCCCATTCCGGGCCGCTTCGGCGAAGGCTTCCCAGGGCTGGTTTATCTTTCTACACTCAGTTATTACCAGCCCGAGGACCAGCCGCTCGAAAAGCTCAGCGCCGGCGCCCGGGTCTTTTACACCGAGCAGCTCGGAGCCCATGAGATCGCCCACCAATGGTGGGGCAACCTGGTGACTTCATCCGGCTACCACGACGAGTGGCTCATGGAGTCGCTGGCCGATTATTCGGCTCTGCTCTATCTGGAGCAGCGCAAGGGCGGCCGGGTGGCCGAGGGAATCCTGGCGCGCTACAAGAGCAACCTGCTGGCCAAGCTGGAATCGGGGGGCACAGTGGAAAGTGCGGGGGCGATCGTGCTGGGCGAGCGGCTGCGCTCTTCCCGCTCGCCGGCTGCACGCCACGTCATCATCTACGAGAAAGGAGCCTGGGTGCTGCACATGCTGCGGCACTTGATGGGGGATCAGAAGTTCTTCGCCTTGCTCCGCGAGCTCCGAAAACGGTATGAGCGGCAAGAGGTGACCACGGAACAGTTCCGGGAACTGGCGGCGCAGTTCCTGCCTGCCGTGCCGCAGGATCCCAACCTGGAGAACTTCTTCTATCAGTGGGTCTATTCGACCGGCGTCCCCACGCTGAAGATGGAGTACCGGGTGAGCGGCAAGGCTCCGCCGTACCGGCTCACCGGCGTGGTGCGCCAATCCGGGGTTCCGGAGGATTTCAGCGTCCCTGTTCCCATCGAAATTCAGCTTGCTGGCACAGGGGAGAAAATCGAGCTGCGGGTGCAGACCGCTGACGGCGAAGCACCCTTTTCGCTGATGCTGGACCAGCGGCCGAGTCGCGTGGCGCTCGACCCCAAGGATTCGGTGCTGGCGATCAAACAATAGACGGCGGCGGAAGCTGGAGGACAGGCCGGACGGGTTAGTGGCGCCCGCTTTCGTGCAGGACTTCCGGCCCTCCGGCGCGAACCGGCGATTCGCCAAACCGGAACAGGTGATTCAAGGGCCCACGCCCGCCACCGACCGGATAGGCGCGGGCAATCGCCTGAGTGACGTAGGCTTTGGCCAGCACGACGCTCTCCTTCACCGCTTTTCCATTCACCAGGTTGGCCAGAATGGCCGAGGAAAACGTGCAGCCGGTGCCGTGGAGGCTCTGGGACTCGATGCGGTTGCCGCTGAAAACCTCCGGCTCCTGGCCTTCGAAGTAAACGTCGGCGGGCTTTTCGAGGTGGTTGCCGGTGACTACCACGTGCCGGACTCCCTGCTCGTGCAGGAGCTTGGCCGCCCCTTTCATTTCCTCGAGCGTCGAGACCTGAATCCCTAACAGGCGGCCGGCTTCCTCTGCGGTGGGGGTCAAGACCTGCACCAAAGGAAACAGGATCCGGCGGAAGGCTTCCAGCTCCCGTTCGGGAATTAGATCCATCCCGTTCGACGACCGCAAAACCGGATCGGCGACGATGGGCAGTTGGGCGTGGGAGGCCAGGCAGTCCCCGATGACTTCCAGGTTCTTCTTGCTTCCCACCAGGCCGATCTTGACGCCGGCGACGGAAATATCCTCAAGCAGCAGGCGGATCTGCGAGCGCAGCAGCTCCGGACGGACCGGTTCGACGCAAGCGGTCTCGCGCGTATTCTGAGCGGTGAGGCAAGCTACCGCCGCCACTCCGTAGCAATCGTGGGCAATAAAAGTCTTCAGGTCGGCCAGCACCCCTGCCCCGCCGGAGGGGTCGAAGTCAGCCACGCTCAGGGCCACAGGTTTCGGCGTCGCCTGCGACATTCGTTCAGGATGATCAAACAGTCGTCAAGTGAAAGTTAGCATAGCGGGTCCCGGATGAAAAGAAAAAAAGCTTTTGGGGAGTTATTTCGCAGCCGCCTTCCTTCCTCGGGCCAGTTGAGCCGCGGCCTTTTGGCGAGCGGCTTCACTGACCTCCACCTCGTTGTGGACCTCTTTGGCGCCCACGGACCGGGCCAGGCGCGTGGCCACGCCCTTGTGCTGCATCACGTCGGTCTTGCCGGTGATGTAAGCCGCCCCTTCTTTGACCTCCACGCGGAAATGATCAGCGGCGATGGCCGAGCGGGAAAAACGGGCCTCGATGGCCTTCTTCAGCTCATTGTCTTTCCAACGCGGCGCGGCCCCTTTGGGCTGTGTTTTGTCGGGAGCCTCGGCAGGCTGAAGAGCGGCAGCCAGAAACAAGGCGACCGCTGCTATGGCAAAGATTCGGCGTCCCATGATGCTCCTCCTGGTTTGTGAGTCTTGACCAGCAGAACGGTGGCAACAGCGGCCCGGCTGCGACCAGCCGGGGGTTGTGAGGTCAGTTTAGCACGGGGCTGAGGGGAAATGCGTGCTCTTCTTGCAGCACCTGGCCCTTTAGGGAACCATCACGAATTCCACAATCCCGAAACGCTCCGGATCGTGGAAGCCGCGCTCGGGCCGGGTGGGAGACCAGGCGGCATATTCGTCGTCGGACTGGAGCTGGCGGAGCTTCTGCTCGATCTCGCCCTTGCGGGGCACAGAGGCTGATTTCTGATCGGCTACCAGCGCGGCGATCTGGTCGGCTTTACCTGGTCCCCCAGGGCGCGTGATCCGGTACAGCCCAACGCGCCAGCGGGCTCCGGGCTTAGGCGCCGTGACGATCCCGGCCGCAGCCAGCGATCTCCAGGGAATCGCGATCTCCGCTGTCCAGCCGGCCGCATAGCGGCCCACGGCGGTCCGCAGGTCCGTGATATCCCACTTAATGGCTTCCTCCGAGCCGGCGCCGGGGCGCGGGATCAGCAGATCGACCACCACGTTGTGCGGGCTCACCTCCAGTTCGGCATAATTCTTTCCGTCGCCATTTGGGTCGAGGAACACTTCCACCACCTCTTCTTCCCACAGGTGGTCGTCCCGGCGTCTCATGCGGCCCCAGGGCTCGGGGTCGCGGCACGCGAAGGAGACATAGAGATTCTCGTTGTCCCACACGATCGCCGCTTCGGTCGGGTACTCTGGCTTGCGCCCAGGATCGTGAATCAGCGTGAATGGGCCGACGTGCTGCGCGATGGCCCAACTGAACTCGTCGAGCTTGCCGTCGATCTGAATGTGGTCCACGGCTTTGGCGACCCGATAGAGCGGAGGGGTCGCTGGTTGCGCGGCAAGGGCTGCGGAGAACAACAGAAATCCGAGGCAAGTCGGGGCGATTACACGATTAAGGCTCATGACGGCGTCTACTCCACTTTCAACGTGATCGCACCGAGCCGGTCAAATTCGGCGCGCACTTGATCGCCAGGTCCAATGGGGAAGGCGCCGGCCACCGAGCCGGTCAGGATGATCTCGCCGCCGTGTAGGGGCACTACATTGGCCAGCGCCACCAGGGCATGAACCGGGTTACCAAGAATGTTGGCCCCGCTTCCGGTCCCCTTCGCCTCGCCGTTGATTTCCAGCCTGACGGCGAAAGCGGCGAGATCCAGGTCCAGGGGAGCGACCAACTGCGCGCCGACGACGGCATAGGCATGGAAGGCGTTATCGGCGGTGGCGTCTTCCTTAGTGGGCGCCTTGGGGCGGAAGCGGCTGTCGATCACCTCGAAGGCCGCGCACACCCCCGCTGTGCTCGCCAGGGCATGGGCCGCCGTGACCCCCGGCCCGGCCAGGTCCCGCGCCAGCAAAAAAGCAAACTCCGCTTCCACGCGGGGCTGGATCAAGTGGGAAGCGGGCAGGGCCGTGCCGTCCACAAGGAGCGTCGAGTCCAGGATGTGGCCCCACCCGGGCTCGAGCGCCTGGGCGTGACTGCGCCAGCGGCGCTCCACGGCGCCGATCTTCTTCCCCCTGGGGCGATGACCGGCCGCCATCTTCAAGTAAAGCCAGGCTTGGCGAATGGCCGCGGCCTGCTCCAAGGTTAACGGCCCGTACTTGGAGCTGAAGGGCTCGATCGGCGCGCATTGGTCGGCGGCGGCGATCAGCGCGACCTGAAAGCAGTAGCAAGTTTGGTAGTCCGGCGGTAGACTAGAACCAATCCGGAAAACGGGGTGCGAGATGCCCAGACAGGGCCTCGAAGAGCGCGTCGAGGAGCTTGCCGTGGTGGCCGAGGTCGCTTCGGCCATGCTCTTGCCGCTGGAGCTCCAGCAGGTTCTAAACATCGCCGTGGAGAAGGTGAGCACCAACCTAGGAGCGGCTTTTGGCTCGATCGCCCTTCTCTCTCCCGACCGCCGCACGCTGCAAATCAAGGCAGTATACAACCTGGCCCCTGATTACGCGGAACGCATTAACCGCACGGCGCCCATTCCGGCCGACAACTCCTCCATCGCCGGCCGGGCAGTGGAGGCGCGCCGCCCCTGCGCCGTAAGCGATGTGATGACTGATCCGATCTTTACCCCCTGGAGAGAGGTGGCCGGGCAAGAGGGGTATCGCTCGCTAATCTGCGCGCCACTCATCGTCGGGGCCGATGCGGTCGGCACGCTGAACCAGTACCTGGCCGAACCACACCATTTCTCGTCCCACGAAGTGCGCCTGTTGACCGTCGTCTCCCAGCAGGTCTGCCTGGCCATCGAGCGCGCCCACCTTTATGAGGAGCTGAAGCGGCAGACGGAACTGGCCCGGTCGGCCAGCGAAAGAAAGAGCCGCTTTTGCGCCGACATGAGCAACGAGCTGCGGACCCCGCTAACAGCCATCATCGGCTTCGCGGAGCTGCTGCTCGAGCACTCCGGGCCGCTTGACGACGTGCAGGCGCGCCAAGTGCGGATGATTCTGTCGAGCGCCCAACACCTGTCGCTGCTGCTCAACGACGCCCTGGATCTTTCCAGGATCGAGGCCGGCAAGATGGAGTGCGCGGTCGAGCGCGTGGACGCCGGCCAGGTCGTTTTGGAGGCGATGCGGATGATGACACCCCTGGCCGAAGCCAAAGGCCTGCAATTGGAATGGGAAGGGCCGGAAAAACCGCTCGTGCTGCGTTGCGACCGGCAAAAGTGCAAGCAGATCCTGGTGAACCTGATCTCGAACGCCGTCAAGTTCACCGCCCGCGGGGGGATCCGCGTTCGCGGAGGGCGGAACCCGGCCGATCCCAAGATGGGGCTGATCAGCGTGGCCGACACCGGCATCGGGATCCGGCCCGAGGACTTGCCCCGCCTGTTTCAGGAATTTCAACAGTTGGAGACGCCGCTCGGAGAAAACGACCGCGGCAGCGGTCTGGGCCTGTCGCTGAGTCGCCGGATGGCGCGCCTGATGGGCGGCGACATCGAGGTGGAGAGCCGGTATCGCCAGGGCAGTACGTTCACCCTGAAGCTGGAAGCCGTGCCCTGAATTTGGCCCGGCGGTTGGGGTTCCGGCGAAGTTTTGCGCCCGCCCCACTGATCGTGTTAAGCTCCTCGCCGCGTCCCTATTCATGTCCGAGCTCAAAACCATCCTCATTGTGGACGATGATCCCACGGTTCACCACTTGCTGGCCGCTGTGCTGGCGCCTCATGACTGGCGAATTGAAAGCGCTTTTGACGGCCTGGAAGCGCTGCAACGCGTGGAGACCTTCCCTTACGACCTGGTGTTGACCGACGTGCACCTGCCGGGCCTGGATGGCCTGGAACTGCTGGCTCGCATACGCCAGTTGCGTCCGGAGACCAAAGTGATGGTGATGACCGCCGACAGCACTCCGGACCACATCATCCGCTCCACCCGCGAGCAGGCCTTCAGCTATTTCAGCAAGCCGTTTTCGCCCAGCGCGGTGGCCGAAATGATCGCCAGGGCTTTCTCCACCCCCGCCTGGCAGGACGACATCGAGGTGCTCTCGGCGCGGCCGGAGTGGTTTACGCTGCGGGTGCGGTGCAGGCCGGAGACCGCCGACCGGCTGGTGCAATTCCTGCGGGAAATGAAGATGGACCTGCCCGAGCAGGAGCGGGAGGACATGGCCGCCGCCTTTCGTGAGCTGCTGATGAACGCCATCGAGCACGGCGGCGGCTCCGATCCGAACAAGCGCGTCCGGGTGGCCTACGTGCGGACCAGCCGGGCCATTCTTTACTACATCCAGGACCCGGGCAAAGGCTTTTCTTTCCAGAACATTCCACACGCGGCCGTCTCGAACCCGCCCGAGGCGCCGTTTGAGCACGTGGCCGTGCGGGCCGAGCTCGGCCTGCGGCCAGGCGGGTTCGGCATCCTGCTGGCAGGGAAGCTTGTGGATGAACTGATCTACAACGAGAAAGGCAACGAAGTGCTGCTGATCAAGTACCTGAACCACGAAACCAAGTGAGGGAGGAGGCGACAGTGAGCAGGAAAGGCAAGCAATCCGGCGGCGTGGCGAGGAGATCCCTCTTGCAGGGCACAGCTTCGGCGCTGGGACTGGGCTCGCTGGCCGGAGGACCCGCGTCTGCCGCGTCTCCGGCGCCTCCCCAGGCCGCGCCGCAGCCGCCGGCCGGCCGCCTGCCTGGCGCGCGGGAAATCATTCGGATCACGAAGCTGGAAACCTTTCTCGTCAAGCCGCGTTGGCTGTTCCTGAAAGTGCACACGAACGCCGGCCTGGTGGGGCTGGGCGAACCGATCACGGAAGGCCGCGCGCTCACCGTGGCCCGCGCTGTTGACGAACTGGCGCCCTACCTGATCGGCAAGGACCCGAGGGTCGTCGTGCACCATTGGCAGGCCATGTACCGCCATGCTTTCTACCGCGGCGGCCCTATCCTCACCAGCGCGTTGAGCGGTGTGGAGCAGGCCCTGTGGGACCTGGCGGGCAAGTCGCTGGGCGCGCCGGTCTACCAGATGCTGGGCGGGCCGACGCGGAATCGGGTTCGCCTCTACTCCCACGCTGGAACCCCGGCGCAGATTCAGGAAGGAATGAAGCGCGGTTATACGGCCTTCAAGACCGGCGTTGCGGGGGGTCGGCCGGCCCGCATCATCGAGACCAAAGGCTTTGTGGATCGCGCCGCCGCGAACTTCGCCCGGCTGCGGGAAGCCGCCGGCCCGGAAATCGACATCGCCATTGACTTTCACGGCGCCATCAGCCCCCAGACCTCCAAGGTGCTGATCAAGGCCCTGGAGCCTTATCAGCCCATGTTCGTCGAGGAGCCGGTGAACTGCCAGAATCACGACATCATGGCCGATCTGGCGCGCAGCACCCATCTGCCCATTGCCACCGGCGAGCGGGTCTTCACCAAGTGGGGATTTCGCGAGGTGCTCGAAAAGCACGCCGCCAGCATCCTCCAGCCCGACGTCTGCCACGCCGGCGGCATTTTTGAGGTCCGGCTGATTGCCGGCATGGCCGAGGCCTACTATGCGGCTATCGCGCCGCACAATCCGCTGGGGCCGATTTCACTTGCCGCCTGCATTCAGGTCGATGCCTCCATCCCCAACTTCCTCTGCCAGGAGCAAGTGTCTTTGGGCGAGGGCTACTTGAAGGAACCGTTCCAGCTTGTGGATGGTTACGTGAACATTCCGACCAGGCCGGGGCTGGGCATCGAGCTCGACGACAACCTGATGGCCGACAAGATCAACCACGACTGGCGCAACCCGGAGTCCTACCACCCCGACGACGGCTCCGTGGTGGATTGGTAATTATTGCTTTATGAGAAGAGGAACTGCCATGCTTTCGAAACTTGTTCTTTGGATCGGATTCTTTACCGTGATGTTGAATGTTGCCGCCCCGCTCGCGGCGCAGCAGGCTGAAGTACCGGCGCCGGCGGGCTTGCGGGTGGAGTATTTGGTCGACCCTGTGGGGACCGACGTCGCCCAGCCCCGGTTTTCCTGGATCCTGGAGCACCCCGAGCGCGGCCAGAAGCAATCAGCTTACCAAGTGCTCGTCTCTGCTGCGCCCGCTGCCAGCGGCGGCGACCAATGGGACAGCGGCCGGGTGACCTCCGGGCAGTCCGTCAACGTGGTCTATGCGGGCAAGCCGCTCCAAAGCGGCCTAACCTATTACTGGAAGGTGCGCTACTGGGACAAGAACGGCGCGGCGAGTCCCTCGAGCGCCGTGGCGAGATTCGAGATGGGTCTGTTATCGAGCGCCGAGTGGAAAGGGAAATGGATCGGCGGGCAGAATCAGCTTCGCAAGGAATTCACGCTCAGCGGCCGGCCGGTGCGGGCCCGGGCCTATGTTACCGGGCTCGGTTACTACGAGCTGCGTCTGAATGGCAGAAAGGTCGGCAACCATGTGCTCGATCCGGCCTGGACCACTTACGACAAGCGGGTTCTTTACGCCGCTTACGACATCACGAACTTCCTGAACCAAGGCGCCAACGCCGTTGGGGTGATGCTGGGCGAGGGGTGGTACAAGTCCCGGGCGCTGCTGCTTCAAATGAACATCGAGCTCGAGGGCGGGCGGAAGGTCGAGATCAGCTCGGACGCTTCGTGGAAGGCGCACCAGGGGCCGATTCTGGCCGACAGCATCTATGACGGCGAAACCTACGATGCCCGCCTCGCAACGCCCGGCTGGGACCGGCCCGGCTACGACGATGCCGGGTGGAAAGCCGCGGCGCTGGTCGATGGCCCCAAGGGAGTACTTTCAGCGCAGATGATGCCGCCGATCCGCGTGGTGGACAACATCGTGCCGGTCAAGATCAGCTCGCCGCGGGCCGGGGTCTACATTTTCGACATGGGGCAGAACTTCAGCGGCTGGACCCGGCTGCGGGCGCGGGGCCCGCGAGGCTCGAAGGTGACCCTGCGGCACGCGGAATTGCTTTACGATGACGGCACACTGAACCAGGAAAACCTGCGCGCAGCCAAGGCCACTGATACTTACATCCTGCGAGGCGAAGGCGAAGAGGTCTACGAGCCTCGCTTTACTTATCACGGCTTCCGCTACGTCGAAGTGACGGGGTATCCCGGGAAGCCCGACAAGGAGGCAATTCTCGGGCGCGTCACGCATTCGGCCATGTCGCCGACGGGCACGTTCGAGTGCTCGAACCCGATGCTCAACCAGCTCCAGCACAACATCCAATG
>JACQDG010000276.1 GCA_016201185.1 Acidobacteriota bacterium
AGACGCCAGCTCGATGCGCGAGCAGTCCGGCGCCAGGCGGCGCACAATCCAGCGTCCTTTGAGCCGCACGAAGGGATCCGGGCACCGGCAGGCGCGGTCCAGGTTCTCCTGGTACAAGATTTTCGCCGGCCCCTTGCCGTCGGCCGCCCACAGGCAAGCGGAGGGCGCGAGCGCCTTCGCTTCGCGGGCGATCTTCCCGCCGTGCCACTCCGCGATAGCGACAAACCGCTGGCGTCCCAGGCTGCCCAGCCCGCTCACTCGGTGTACGACATAGTAAGGCAAGCCCCGCTCCGGCATCAGGCGGGCCATGGCCTTCCGGGCGCCGGCCGGAACGCCCGATTTCAGCGGCCGCAGTTGCTCCAACTTCTTCCAAAACGCCTCCGGATCCTTCAGCCGGTGGACCGCCGTCTCCCGCAGCGCGCGGTGGCCTTCGGCGAGAACGAACGGGCGGCCTCCGGCTTTCAAGCCTTCCTGATAACCCTCGAGCATGGCTTTTGCGGCGTGCTTGGGATCCATCCCCAAATGCTCTTCGGCGATCGCCAGGTTGGCGCTGGCCGCCAGGCGCACCAGGTCGTTGGTGTAAGCGAGCCGCCACGCTTCGTCGAAGTCGTTGATCCCCCATACCAGCCGCCCCTCCGCATCGCGCCACGTCCCGAAATTCTCGACGTGCAGGTCGCCGACGGCCAGCGCCTTCGGCGCCGATGCTAGCTCCGCGCAGACCTGCGGCCACACCTTGGCCCAGCGGTAGTACGTCGCCCGCAAAAAGGGAAACGGCTGGCCGGCCATCGCTTCGTGCTTTTTGTCAAGATCTTCTTGGATGAGCCGGAGGTGCTTCCTCAGCCACGCTTCGTAACGCGCGGTGGCTTTTTGAATACTCATAGCGTACAGGCGAGGGTGGACTCGATCTCCAGCCGGTCCACCCTCGCGCTCCACGCGCCGTCTTTCGAGGTTCCGTCGAGAACCCGCCCCTCGGGCTCCAGGGTGACCCGCGCCGGCCGCTGCGGCAGGCGTAGCGACACGCGCAACGGCCCGACGGGCGGGATGAAATCCACGGCCGAATAGTCCCCAGCCACCTGCATGCCGGCGGTGTTGACCAGGTGCAGCATCAGTTTGCCTTCCTTTTTTCGCAAGACAACCTCCATGGTGGGCGGGCCTTCCAACTGCACCATGGGCTCGAAAATCCGGGAGACGGCACGGCTGACCAGATGACGAACTTCGGGAGCGTGCGTGGCCGCAAAAACACTGCCCACCGGGCCGTAAATCGCCGCGATCCTTCCTTTGCCGTAATCGGACACAGTGGCCGCGCACCGGCCATCCCGGGTGGAATCATACGTGGGATACCGCTGCTCGATCGCTTGCGCTCCGGTAGGTTCCACCTCCTGCCAGACGCCACGCAGGTTAGCGAACACCTCGACGCCCGGAACGAAGGCCGGTTGGTCCTCCGGCTTACCCGCCAGTCGGACACCTAACATGTCTGCAAAGAGAGCCGCGTTATCGGCTCCCGCCAGCAGCATCCTGCCCCCGCTGCGAACATAGTCCACCAGCGTCCGACGCGCCTCCTCGCCGATGTTCGACCAGTCCGGCACAGCGATCATGGGGTAGCGTCCGGCCGCCTCCGCCAATTTCCAGTCCGGGATCACGTCGACCGAATAGTGGTTCTCAACGAGGGCGTCCAGCAGCCCTCGCGCGGGATTCACCGCCGCCCCCCAGCCGCCGAAAAGCTTGGGGCTCTTCGTGTATAGCGTGTGCCCGGAAAACAGCAGCCCGATCTGCGGCACAGCCTCGGACTGGTGGCAGATCTTCTGCCGGGCGCGGCAGAACTCCGCCACGCGCTCCATCACCGCGATGTGCCGGTCGTCAATCCTGCCAGCCCGGGTTGGCTGGTAATAAATTTGGAAACCGCCTCCCTCGGCTAGCACGACCGCCGCTTCCTGCATGAGTTGCGCGGCGGGCTTGTGAATCTCGCCCACTTGGTTCGAGTTCCCGCTCTGAAAGCCCCAGGCCATCAGGTCCCAGGGCTTATCGATGGCGGAGAGATACCGCGCCTCGAGGCGCGCCGTGGAGATGCTGGCGTTGCCGAGGTAGTCGCCGGAGACAAAATCCACCGGCAGCTCCGGTCGCTCCGGCACGAAGGTCGAATAAAGCCAGTTGCTCGCGATCTGGAAGCCCGGCCGAAAGGCGTGCAGCGCCTCCACGTAGTGCCGGACATAAACGCGAAATTGCCGCCGGTTCAGCTCAAGAAATTCCAGCCAGCCGTGGTCTTGCGGTCCACGGGGCAATTGGTCGACTCCCGTCTCGCGCCGGAAGGCCTCGCGGACCCGCTCGCCGTAATCGGGATTGGTGGCCCAGCACTCGCCGTCCACCCATGCGCCGTCCAGATCGTACTTCTCGGCGGCTTCTTTTAACTGCGGAATCATACGCTCGTCCACGTACGGGCCAAAGGTGCTGGTCTGCCGGTCTTCCTTCTCCCCCTCCGGCCGGACGCGCGCCCACTCCGGGTGTTGCTCCACCGCCAGGGAATCCCATACGCCGGAAAAGTGAATATAAAGCGCAACACCGTGCCGCGCCGTGACCCGCCGCCACACGGCCAGCGAATCATGCACGATCGGCGCCGAAGTGCTGACTTTCGAGGGATAACCCAGATAGCCTACATGGCCCTTGCAGTCGTACTGCACGTAATCCGGCTTCACGCGCGCCAGGAAACGCTCGACCATCTCCTCAGTCACGTCGCGCCCCAGAGCAGGGTCGTCTTTGTTAGGGTGAAGGTCGAGGTGAATACCGAAGAAGCTGTCCTTGCGCCGCAGCCGGGGTTTTGGCTGCGTCTGGCCCTCCAGCCACGCCGGCGCAACCGCTGCCGTCAGCATAAACTCTCGCCGAGTCCAGTTCATAAGGCTTTCAGTATAGCTCCGCACGGACCGCTGCCAGCCTCACTCCAGCCGCATCGGCCGGTCGTAGCCGGTCATTTCGAGATAGCCGACGCCGTTCGCGGCAGCCGAGCCGGCGCGGCTCTGGTAGGTGACGGCGCCTTCCCAATAATTCGGGCCGGTGTGGCGGGGGCTGACCATCTCCTGGGCGGCAAGCGGCGTCGAGCAGTCGAGTTCCAGGGCCAGGGACGGCACGCGGATCTTCCAGCGCACCGGGTAGCGCGCGCCGGTGGTGGGACTGGTCCAGGTTTCGAGGGGCTCCAGTGAAAAGTCACGCAGGGCCAGGTGGCGCGGGCGGCCGTCGCGGTCGATGAAGGTGCCGGCCGAGTATGGGTCCGGCGTCCCGTCCTGGCGGCGGAGGCGGAACAGCATCAGCTCGGTGTTGTTCTCGAGCTGGATGCTCATCCAGTCCCAGCCGGCCTGTCCTGGGTCCAACTGATGGGTAAAGAACTCGTGGTCCATCCAGGCCGTGCCGGCGACCTGGTAACGCTGCCCCTGGACGGTGATCTCGCCGCCGCCGGCCAGGCGGGTGAAAGAAATGTAATGCGAAGCGTGACCTCGGCCCTCCCCTTTCTGGCTGATGCCGTCGCGGCCGTGGATCAGCGGAGGCTTTTGTGGCGCGAGATCCAAGGCGAGCGAAAAATCTCCGGCCACCGCCTGGAGCCGCTGATGATTTCCCTCCCAGCGGACCTGCCAGTTGCCGTTCCAGATGCGCTGCTCGGCAAGCGACGCCCCGGCCAGCCCGGGACCGGCGCGATTCAGTCGCTCGGTGCTGTAAAACCGCGCGTCGTTGATGTCGCTCAGCGCGAAATGCGCCAGGTAGAGGTCGTCCACGTCCCAGGCGGTAGCTCGCTTTTCCGGTCGCGTCATTGCTTTGCGAAAAAATGTCAGCTCGAAGCCGAACCGGCGGCCGTCGTGCGTCTTCAAGTTGCCCGTGTAATACCACCACTCGGTCTGAAAATGCGGATGGCTGAAGTGGTCGCGCGGAAACTGGAAGCGATAGCCGGGCAGGGCGAGGTCGAAGACTAGTGCGGCGAGAAGTACAAGGTGTTTCATTCCTCGTGCACCACTTCCACGGGATTCAGCCGCGCGGCGGCCCGCGCCGGCAGCCAGGCGGCCAGCACGGTGGCGGCATAGATGAGCGTGAGCGCCCCGGCCAACAGCGCCACCGGCCAGTGGAACTGAATTGTCCAGCCGAAGGATTGCTTGTTGATAACGAAGATCAGGATGAGGGAAAGCAGCGCGCCCAAGCCCAGGCCGATCCCGTTGGCCAGGAGTCCCAGCAACCCAGCCTCAAAAAAAAGCAGCCGCCGGACCTGGGCCGCCGAAGCGCCCAGAAAGCGCAGCAGGCCCAGCTCACGGCGGCGGTCGATCACCAGGGCCAGCAGCGCCCCGGCCACGCCCAGCACGGCCACCAGGATCGCCACCGCTTCGAGAGCATAGGTAATGGCGAACGTGCGGTCGAAAACGCGGATCGCCTCGGCGCGCAGGCGGCGGTTCGGCGCGATCAGAATGCTGCGGCCGGAAATGGTCTGCTCGATTGTCCGGCGCGCCTGTTCGACGTCGGCGCCCGGCTTCAAATAAATGGCCAGGTTCGAGGGCGCCGGATCAGGCAAATACTTGAGCAGCGTCGCGCGGTCCAAAATGATAAAGCCGCGCTCGCTCGAGTAGTCGTAGTACACGCCGAGGAGGCGGAAGCTCCGGACCTGACCCGCAAGCGGCAGCTCGACCATGTCGCCCGCGCCCAGGCGATGCTTGTTCGCAAAGGGCTCGCTCACGATTGCGTAGTCGCCGCGCGGGAGTTCGCCCAGGATGCGGTCGCGGTCCCCCCCGGGCAGGAAGCGCAAGCGCCCGAAGCGGGCGATGATCCGGGCCTCGCCCGCCGCCAGCGTGCAGGGCAGGCCATGGTAGCTGATCTCGTAGGCGCGGAAGCGATCGACGGCGTCGACGTCCGGCAAGGCCGCAATCTGATCAGCCACCTCCGGGGCCATGGTGGGATGCTGGCCCGCACCGCCTCGACCCGCCGGCCGGGCGTACAGGTCGGCCCGGAGCTGAGTGTCCATCCACACCAGCACTGTTTGGCGAAAGCTCCCCACCATAATGCCCACGCTGGCCATCATGGCCACGGCGGTAGAGAGCGCGCCGACGAGAACCGAGGTCCGGTTGAGCGACCCCGCCAGGCTGCGAACCGCCAGCGTCCCGCCGATACCAAAAGCGCGCCGGGTGAGGCGCGCCACGGCCAACACCACCGCCGGTGTGGCCAGCGCCGAAGCGGCGACGAGGCCGCGGCGAGATCCCGCCGCCAATGAATCCGCGCATGATATTCCCGCTGTCCGCGCGCCATGGCTTCGGTAGGAGGCACACCAGTCGCCTCCCGCGCCGGCGCCAGCGCGGAAAGCAGCGCCACCCCCACGCCGGTCCCGGCGCCCAGCAACATCGGCAGGAGGGTAAACTGGATCGGCGCCGGGCGGCTGCTGACGTAAAGCGCCTGCACGGTCGCGGCGAGCAGTTCGACCGCGCCTTGGGCCATAAGCCTTCCCACGCCGAGACCCAGCACGGAGCCGGCCGCACCGAAGAAGGCCGCCTCCGCCAAAAAGGCGCTCATCACGCCGGCTCGCGTGGCCCCCAGCGCCCGCATCACGCCGATCTCCGTCCGCCGCCGCACCACCGAGATCCCGATCGTGTTGTAGATCAAGAATGCCCCGACCACCAACGAGATGTAGCTCAGCACCCGCAAATTCCAGCGGAAGGCGCTGAGCATTTTCTGGTTTTCCTCGCTGCGCGCCCCCGGCCGGCGGATGGCGACCTCGGCGTCGAGCTCGCGGCGCAGAATCCGCTCCCATTCGGTCGCGTCAGCGCCCGCGGGCAGCAGTACCTCGATCCGGTCCAGGCGCCCGACTTTGCCCAGCGCCTCTTGCGCCGCGGCAATGTCCATCACTACCAGCTCGTCCTGCGCCGCGCGGGCCAGACCCTCCATTTGCAGCACGCCGCCGACTGTAAATTTACGGCTGCGGTCGTTAAGGGTGAGCCGCAGCGTCTCGCCGGCCTTGCTGGCAAGCCGGGGGCCGACCCAAATCGCATGGGAGAGATCTTCAGGGACCGCTCCCTTACGGTCACGGCCCAGTTCACCCTCGGCCACCAAGTCGAGCCCCACAACCGGCACGGTGATTCCCCCGCTGCTTGATTCCACCCGCGCAAAATCCTCGATCCGGGGCCGGAACCGCACTGGATAGGGCAACTCGACCAGCCGGCCCAGCAGGCGCTCATCGATGCCGCCCACGGCGCTCAACTCCAGGTCAGTCGGCCCAGCCAGGGATTCGAGCGAAGAGCGGAACGAGCCGGCCGCAGCCACGCCCGCCAGATCAATGGCCACCACGACTCCGACGCCGAGACCGACCGCAAAGACAGTAAGGGCGGTGCGCAGCGGCTCGCGCCATAGCAGCCGCAGGATCAGGCGATAGAAGAGCAGCAGCCGCGCCATCATGGACGCCGGATCTCCTCAATGCGGCCGTCGCGCAGGCGGACCACGGTGTTGGCCGCCGCCGCTGCTTCGGCGCTGTGGGTCGCCATCAGGATGGTGGTCTTGAGTTCCGAGGCCGTGCGCCGCAGCAGCTCCAGCACGATATCGCCGCTCGCGGTGTCCAGGTTGCCGATCGGCTCATCGGCGAGCAGCAGCGAGGGCGCGTGAACAATAGCGCGCGCGATAGCCACCCGCTGCAACTGCCCGCCAGAAAGCTGGTGCGGATAGCGGCCGGCCAGCTCCTCCATCTCCACCCAGCGCAGGCATTCAAGAGCCCGCCGCCGCGCCGCCGCTTGTCCTGCGAGCAGCAGCGGCAGCTCGACGTTTTCCACTGCCGTCAGCGTGGGAAGCAGTTGGAAAAATTGGAAGATAAAGCCGACCTTGCGCCGCCTGACCTCGGTCAGGCCGGCGTCGTTCAGTTCCGAGGTGCAGACGCCGTCCAGAAGGACCCGGCCCGAGGTGGGAAAATCCATGGCTCCGGCCAGGTTCAGCAGCGTCGTCTTGCCGCAGCCGCTGCGGCCGACCAGGGCCACGAACTGGCCGCACTCCGCCTCCAGCGAGACGCCGTCGAGCGCGCGGACTGCCACGCCGTCGCTGAGGTAATCCTTGGTAACCTGCTCCAAGCGGACCAGCGGCATGGATTTAAGGATAGAACACCCTCCGTGGACGCTCGGGGCCGAAAAATGACGGCTATTTCTTAAACAGACTCTCGAAGGCTTTGCGGGGGTCGTCGGGCTTGGCGGAACCGCCGGAAGTGGTTTCCCGCTCGCTCGACATGCGGGTCTCGTAAAACGAGCAGTCGTTGCGGGCGTCCTTCACCGCTATCCGCGCCGCGATCGGCTTGGTGCACTCCCAGCGGGCCGCGCTGTCGAAATGAATGCACTGCTTGCAGGAGTGCAGCTCGAAGCCGCAGCGCAGACAGCGGCCCTGCGTATCGAAGCCCTTGGGGAGCAGCGTCCCGCAGTTAGCACAGCGGGCCACCGTGACGCGGGCTGGAAACTGCGGGGTCCGGGGACCAATCCGTTCGCGTGGCGGGCCGGCCGGTCGTCCCGCGCCCTCGGGCCGCTTCTCCCGATCCTCGTCCTGGTAACCGCGTTGCCGGTACTTTCTATCACCCATAAGTGGGACAGGCAATTCCTGCCTGTCAGGCCTCCTTCTTCTTGTACTCCTCCACCTTCGACCCGATCGGCCCTTTCGCCGTGCGGGCCAGAAGCACGCGCTGCTCCTCCGGGCTCATGGGCCGGAAGGTCTTCGCCGTCACCACGTTTTCTTCCAGGCACTCCGGCTTGTCCATGCCGGAGACCACCACGTCCACATCCTGGCTCAAGGAGAAGCGCAGGCACTCGGGGAGGGTCGTGATGGCCGGTGAAGCCGATGTGCCGCACCTTGCCTTCCTTTTTGGCCTTCACTACCACTTCCAGCGCCCCGTTGGGGCCGAAGATGCGGTCCACTTCGTCCGGCGTGCTCACCTCGTGGACTTGCCACAGGTCGAGATAGTCGGTCCGCATCCGGCGCAGGCCGTCCTCCAGTTGCTGCTGCGCGCCGGCGCGGTCCCGCTTGTTCGCCTTGGTCATCAGGTAGATCTTCTGGCGCCGCCCTTCGGTCAGCGCCATTCCGTAAAGCTCATCGCTGTGCCCGTCGTGGTAGGACCAGGCGCTGTCGAGGAAATTGATGCCCAGGTCGATGGCGCGGTGGATCAGGCGAATGGCCTCGTCGTCGTCGAGCAGCCCCATGTGGTAGCCGCCCAGCGCCAGGATGGTGACGTCCAGTCCGGTCTTGCCCAGGCGCCGATGCGGGATGGGAGTGTCGGCCAGCAGGGAAGCCAGCGGACGCCCGGCCGCCGCGGCCGCCGTCGAAGCCTGCAAGAATGTGCGTCGTTTCATGAACGTGCTCCTATGTATCCTTGATCCAGGCGTGGCGGGGAT
>JACQDG010000277.1 GCA_016201185.1 Acidobacteriota bacterium
GTTATTGTCCACGCCGTCGATCGTGAAGTTGTTGTTGCGCGAGCGCTGGCCGCCGATGGACCCCCCGGCGCCCAAAACCCCTGAGCCCTGATGGACCGTGTTGGGGGTGAGCAGCGCCAGGTCAGTTTGACTTCCAATGGGAAGATCGGTGATCTTCTCGGAAGTGAAGGACGTGCCCAATTGCGAGGCGGTCGTTTCCACCAGCGATTCCACCGCCGCCCCCACCTCCACCACCTCTGCCAAGGCGCCCAGTTCCATCTTCGCTAGCACGTCGGTGGTCGTGTTCAGGTTGACGCTCAGAGTTCCCACAAATTTCTTGAACCCGGAGGCCTCCACCTCCACCGTCCAGGCCCCCACCATGACATTAGGAAATCGAGCGGTGCCGATGGCTTCGGTGGTGGCCCTAAGCGTGGTTCCGGTGTCTTTGCTCTTTAGCGCGATCTTCGCGTTGGGCACCACAGCCCCCGATGGATCCTGCACCGTCACGACGACGGTGCCGGAAGTCATCTGCGCGCGCATGCCGGCCGGGACGAGGCAGCCCACCAATAAAGCTGCGAATAGCAACAAAAAAAACCTGCGCATACTCTCCCTCCTTCTCCTGCGGTAACATGACTACAGAGCGACAATCAACAGATAGTAAGCAATTAAAGTGCCAACCGGCAGATAAAGCGCCAACCGGCAGAACGAACGCATCTTCTTGAAGGCTGAGGGGATTACCCCCACACCTTCCCGCCAATAAATATGAACCTTCATAGAACGGCTATGCCCCTCCATAGAACCACCACCGGGTGGGTGGCTCCCCTGCCCGTAAGGTCCCAAGACCAAATCCTAGCATACTTCTTGTGCGATGCAAGGGGTAAACCACCTTCCGGTGGGAAGTCCTGCCAGGACTAAGGCCTTGCCGAAAAATATGATTTTCCATAGAGAGCTCCGAGGCCAAGGACCTTGTTCGGGGATAGGCCGGAAAGCTGGAAAGAAGGCCTCCCGCCGTGTGGCGGGAGGCCTGTATAGACTGCTTAGAAGTCGAACCGCACGCCGATCTGGATCTTGCGCGGGCTGTTCAGTCTGAGGCGCTGGGCATCCAGGTCGCCGGCCTGGTTCCCTGGAGCAGCGTTGGCGTAGTCGAAGTTCAGGGAGCCGAAGGTGGCGCCCAATCCGCCGTACAGCGCAGCCGGAGAGTGGTTGAAAAGATTGAAGAAATCCACGGACGGGGTAATCCTCATCCCCTCACGTTTTGGCAGCTTGATGGGCCGATCGAAGCGCAGGTCGGTCACCAGCAGGTTGTGCCAAGGGTTGGGGTTGCCCGCGGGAACCAGCGGGATGGTGGGGATGACGGCCCCCAGGGCAATCAACTGGTCCTTAGTGAATATTCCGGCGTCCGCCAGGGCCTGACCGGCGGGTGTGAGATGGCCGGCGTAGTTCTGGTTGAAGCTTTGAAGAATCTGGTTCAGGTCCTGGAAGCTCTTCACCGCCCGTCCGAACTGGCCGGCGTTGACGCCGGGCAGGACATCGGCGCGCGGCGCTCCACCCCCATTGCCGCCATCGCCGTTCAAGTCGGTCCCGAAAATGCCGTTGCGGCCTGAAATGGCGCCGCCCAGGTTGGGAACGGTCAGGACCTGGGCGCCGGCAGTGCGGAAAGTCCAGATGGAGTTGAGGCGGAAACCGCCCGGCACGGTGAGCAAGGCGCCGGCCCGCAGGCTGTGGGTGAAGTCCAGGTCATTGGGCCCGAAGGTTTCCTTGCGGTTCCACTTGAAGGCGTCGAGCGGACCGGCCAGGAACTCCACGCGACTGACCGCGCCGGCCGCCTCGCCACGCCCCAGGGCATAGCTGACGATGTAGCTGGCGTCTTTCATCTTCCACAGCGATCGTCGTGTGCCTCGCAAGCTGGCCTGGACTCCTTGATACTTGGTAAACCCGCCGGTGATAAAGCGCGCGCGCGTGTAGTCAGGAGTCAGGCCCTGGAAAATATTCTCTCTCGCCAACCCGAAATCGGCGATGGTCCCGCCGGCGGCGATAAACTGATCCACGGTCTGGCCGCCGAGGATGCGGTTCACCCTCGCCTGCGCGTTGGCTACGTTCAAGGTGCTGGCAGCGCGGCGGTGTTCATAGTCAACCACGAAGAACGGCAAGCCCACCGCGTGGTTGCGGATGTAATCCACCGTGAGCACGGTTCCGGGCCGGATCTCGCGCTGCACGCCGATGTTGAATTGCAGCGCATAGGGGATCTTGAACTGGTTGCCGGGAACCGTACCCCCAAATGTGACACCGAGGGCCTGCCGGAAAGCCGATACCCCTTTGTTGGGGTCGAATTGGTAGTTGGCGTAAGCCGCTTTCAGGGCCTGGTCTACCTGCGTGATCAGGCCGATGACATCTTTGATCGGCTGACCTACGAGATCGGTGTAATCGCCATCCGGGTGGTTCCCGTCCACATTGATGGGCGTGCCGTCCGGGCCCGCCACGTAAGTGTGGTCGTAAAAATCCGGCCCGATCCCAGCCGGCAGCATGGCGAACTCATCGAACAGGAGGTTATTGAAGATGTTCATCTCGTAAGCTCTGTAAAAGCCGCCCCGGATGACGGTCTTCCCCGTGCCCATGGGATCGTAGGCGAATCCGAACGACGGGGAGAAGAGGTTCTTCGGCGTCACCGGGAACTGGGAGGCCCCCTTGATCCAGGTATCCAGGATCGGATCGCGCTTCACATTTCTGTTGTTGTTGAAAAACCCGCTGTCGTACTGCCAGCGTACGCCGAGATTGAGCGTGAGGCGGCGGGAGGCTTTGATCGAGTCGCCTACATACCAGGCCGTGCGGGTGTTGCGATGGCCGCCGTGCGGGAGGTTGTGGGCCGGCTCCACCGTAAAGAACCCAGCGTTTGGGCCGGTCGAGAAAGACTCAAACGGGTACTGCAGGGGATCCTGAACATTCCCGCCGCGCGCAGCCACCTGAGCGATGGTGCTGGCGTCGTAGGTGCCGCCAACCGAAAGCGGGCCGGCGAAGTTGGCGAAGCCGCCCAGGATAATGCGGGTGACGCTCAAGCCGTACCGCAGGCTGTGCCGGCCGGTTAAAAAGCTTCCCTCGTAGGAACTCTGGAAATTGTCCTGATAGGTCTGTTGCGGCGCCAGACCGTTAGGGCCGGCCGCGAATCCGCCCACCCCCAGGTAAAAAGGGATTCCATTAAACCTGGGGAACTTGAGGGCCAGTTCCTGCGACTCGATGCGGTTGTTGAAGTTGACGTAGCCGAAACGAAAGGTGTGGGTCATCCGCGCCCGGGCGACGTCCAGGCCGACCGTGCTGGTATTGGTCCAATCAATGTTTTGAAATGGCGAAGGAGCGGAGCCACCGGTGGACAGGTCCCAACTGTGCTGGAAGCGGTAGAACATGCGCATGCTGGGGCTGATGTTCCAGTCCGCGCGGCCGTTGGCATAGCGGATGCCCACCGGGAAGCCCTGGCTGATGTTCAACTGGGGAAACTGCCCGGAGTTGTAAATACTCTGTTCGGTCTGGTAGTGGCGCTCCCAGTTGGCGAACCAGAAGAGCTTGTCCTTGATGAAGGGCCCGCCGACAGAGGCGCCGGTCCGGTTACGCTTAAAGGGCGCCGCTTCAGAGTTGTAGTCCAGCCGGGCGCCCAAGTCCTGGTTGTAATAGTCCCAGAACCAGTTGCCGTGGATATCGTTGGACCCACTCTTGCTGATGATGCTAATGGCGCCGGAGGAGGTCAGCGAGGTGGAAATGTCGAGCGAGGAGCGGGTCAACTGGAACTCGGCCACCGCATCCTGCGAGATGTTGGCGGTAGTAGTGCCCACGGTTTCGTCGGTCACGTCGACGCCGTCGATCGTCACGCGGGTCCCGGTGCCGGAGCGGCCGTTGACGCCTACGGTGCGGTAGGCGAAGGATTTGGTGGGATCGATGGACCCCCCATCCCGGATGACCACGCCGGGCGCCAGGCTGGCCAAATCCAAAAAGTTCCTGCTGAAGGAGGGCAGGTTCCGGATCTCCTTTTCCGTGATGACGGTGTCCACGGTCTGGCGGCTGGTGTCCACCTGGACCGCCTCGGCCGTCACCTGGACGACCTGCTCGGTGCGGCCCACTTCCAGCGTCACGTCCCCGTTGATGACGGAACCTGCGCTGACCGCCACGCCTTCAATCTGGCGGGTGGAGAAGTTCGGCGACTCAACCTTAATGTTATAGGTCCCCGGTTGCAGGCTGCGTGCGGCATACCGCCCTATGGCGTTTGTCGTGAGCGAAATGACCCGGCCGGCGGCGGTCTCAGTGATGGTGACGATCACGCCGGGTACGGCTGCGCCTGTGGGGTCGCTGACGGTGCCCTCAATGGCGCCGGTGGGCGTCTGAGCGAAAAGCCCGGTGGCAAATAGCAGCGCCGCCAACATGGCGGCGAGCGCACACAGACTCCTTGTCATATGTTTTCCCTCCCTAACAAAGGCCTACGCTTGAAAAGATCCGTGTCTCCATCGATGTCCTTCCAACACCGAGGTTCCCTAAGACCCGGACTAATATCGTCTGAATCCTAGCATAAGTCGGAGTTGGCGGAACCGTAAATTTTTACTTGGAAAATAGAGGCGTTAAATCAGCCTAAGTTTATCGAGATTGGGGTGTTTGAGGCGGACCCCGGACCGCCTCAGCCCGTGAACTTATAGCCGATCCGGTGAACCGTCTGAATATAAAGCGGTTGGGAAGGCAGGTCTTCGATTTTTTGCCGGAGGTTGGCGATATGGCTGTCCACGGTGCGGGTCAGGGCCTGGCCGGTGTACCCCCAAATGCGGTCCAGCATCTCGGAGCGGCTGACGACCTGGCCCCGATGCTCGACCAAGTAGCGGAGGATCTCAAATTCGCGGGGGGAGAGGTCCAGAGCGCGGCCGTTTTTGATGGCCTCGAAAGAAGTGAAATTGACGGTGATGTCGCCGAATTGGAAAGTCTCCAGGCGCGGGGTCCCGGCGCGGCGCAGGATGGCCTCGGTGCGAGCCAGCAGCTCGGCCAGGCTAAAGGGCTTGGTGAGGTAGTCGTCGGCCCCGATCTTCAGGCCGGTGACCTTATCCTGCTCCAGGTTGCGGGCGGTGAGCATGAGGATGGGGGTCGCAAGGTGGCGCTCGCGCAGCCGCTTGCAGATGGTCAGGCCGTCCAGCTTGGGCAGCATGATATCGAGCAGGATCAGGTCGGGCGATTGCTCGAAAGCCGTGGTCAGGGCGACCTCCCCGTCGGTGGCCACCAGAACCTCGTAGCCTTCGTAAACCAGGTTATCGCGGAGCAGCCGGACCATGGCCGGCTCGTCTTCTACGATGAGAATCTTCTTGGGAGGCATCAGTCGGACATATCGTCCCGCGTGGCAGTCGGCAGAACGATGGTGAAGGTGCTGCCCCTGGCCGGCGCGCTCGTCACCCGCACCCGACCCCCGTTGGCCTCGGCGAAGTTCTTCACCAGGGTCAGGCCCAGCCCGGTCCCTTTGGTCTTGGCCAGGGCGCCCGACCCGATGCGGTAAAATTTTTCGAAGATCCGCGCCTGCTCGCTGCGGGCGACCCCGATCCCCTTGTCGGAGACTGACACCTCGACGTGGCCGTTGCTCGACGCCACTTTCACGCCGATATAGCGCTGCTCGTCGGAATACTTGACGGCGTTGCTTAGCAGGTTCAGCAGGGCCTGGGTAAGAGCTTGCGGATCGACTGGAACCAGGGGATGCGGCTCCTCGTAGCGGCGTTCCACGGTGAAGCCCCCCTTTTCCAGCTCGTAGGTGAAATGGGAAAGGGTTTCATCCGCCAGGGCCGCCACATCGGTCATCTCCCGGTGATAGCTCTTGATCCCCACCTCGATCTTTGAGAACTCCAGGATCTTGTCGATCATCATGGAAAGCCGCAGGATCTCGGTCTCGATGATACGGAAATACTCCTCGCGGTCCAAAGGGCTGGCCAGGCGATTCAGGTGGAGGGTCTCAGCAAAGCCGCGGATCAATGAGAGCGGCGTCTTGAGCTCGTGCGATACGTTGGCCACGAATTCCGACTTGGCGCGGGACAGGCGCATTTCCCGCGCCGCCGCCATGCCGATGAAAATAATGGCCACCACCATCACCGCCGTGACGGTCAGCGTCACGCCGAGGCCGCGCAGAAACTGGGCCCGGGCGTAACGGCCCAGGGCACGGTCGGAAAAGCCGGCTTGAATGCTCCAGCCCGGCAGCACGCCGCTCTGCCGGTCCAGGTGCTCGCGGGCGGCGAAGGCCCCTGGAACAACTTTCCCCGAGCCGGAAATGGGCTTCCCGGTTTCGTCAAAAATAGCGGCCACCGGCGTGCTCTCAAGCATCCGACCGTCGGTCGAAGCCAACCGCGCCAGATGCTTTTTGAGCAGCACGGGGAAGTAGTCCTCGGCCAGCACCCGGGTGGGGATCCCGAAGCCGTAATAGCCGATCGGATGGCTCGGCTCGCCTTTTTCCATCTGATCAACGCGGTGGATAAAGACCTGGTGACGATCGCCGTCGAGGTTGGCGTAGGTAGTGTAGAAATAGGTTTCCGGCGTCTGGCGCAGGTCGGCTACCAGCGCAGGAATCTCGGCGCCGGCGACATCATCGTCGTTCAGTTCCATGTGCCAGCGATCAGGCCCCGGGCGGAAGATAAGGACCTCCGCATGCGGCAGGCCGCCTTCCTCCGGTCCGAGATCCCGGTAAGCAAAAAACAGGCTCAGGTGGGGACAGATGCGGCGAGTGATTTCCGAAAGCTCCTGGATGCGCTGCACGTCACGGCGCATGAGCCAGTCGTGGACTACCAGCAGCAGCGCCAGAACCCAGCGCGAGGGTTCGGCCGTCCTCCACTGCATGTTATCACTGTATAACATGCGCCGGGCCGCGTCGAGGGCTTCCACACTTTCTTGACAACCTTTTCACCGCCGGTCCACCTTGCCGCGAGCCGGGCGGAACAGAATGACACTATGTCTGGATATGTACCATTCTGGAAGGGAATCCGGGCGCTGCTGGTGGACTGGAGCCCGGGCCGCGTTTTGCTGCTGGCCGGGCTGTTTTTCGGGGCATTTACGGTTATTGCCTCTTCGGCGGTTTAGGGGTTAGCGCAGTACGCGCACCGCGATGTTGCGGAAGCGGTGGACACCTTTTTCCACCCACCGCTCGCGGCCGCCGTGCACCTGGAGCGCGATGTGCCCGTCGGCGGCCCCGTCCGCGGCATGGTTTGCAGCGTCGGTCCAGTCGGTGATCTTCTGGCCATTTAGCCAGACGGTAATGTGAGGCGTCGCGCCCTCAATGCGGGCGAGAAGGGTGTTCCAGTCGTCCTTCTTCCAGTAAGGGCGATAGTCGGCCGTCGTTCCTTCGACCCCGGTGAGCCTCTCGCCGTAAATGCCGCCGACGTCGCTGCCCTCCAGGTAGTCGATCTTCACCTGGTAGGCCTGGCCGCTCTCGCTCGAGCGCAGGAACAGGCCGCCGTCGCAGCCCCAGTCGGGTTTGAGTTCCAAATAGATCTCGAAGTCCCTATACTTCTCGTCGGTGAGCAGGATGCCGCCGTCGCCGGGAGTGTCCTGGGTGGCGGTGAGCACGCCGTCGAAGACCCGCCACTCCCGTGTGCGCCCGTGGTGGTTGGTCATGCTGATGTGCCAGCCTGCTATGTTCCGGCCGTTGAAGATGCTGGTGAAGCCGGAAGGGATCGAGCCGGCCGAGGGCGGCTGCTGGGCCAAGCAGAGGCCAGCGCAGAGCAGCAGAAGGAGTCGATGCATATGAACTAGCATATCCTTGATTACGGCCCGGAGTCTCTGCCTATTGGGGGAGCTTCATCCGCCGCAGCAGATCCTGGAAGCGCGGGTCGTCCCGGAGGATGTCCCAATCCCAAGCTACACGGAGATGCGATAAGGGGGGGACGCCCTGCTCGTAAGCCTTCTCCAGCCAATCCAGGGCGCTCTCTTTCTCCCCGGCGTGAGCATACAATCGCGCAATCCGGATGGCCGGAATATAAGTCAGCTTCGAACGCGCCTCCAGTTTCTCCGCCGCCGCCCTCATCGCCCCGGCGTAGCCGGCCTCCGCGCAACCGCCCGCCAGGGCTTCCACGATTTCATGATCGCCCAGCACCATAAAAAACTTCTTGGCCTCTGCCAGCGCTTCCTCATACATTCGCTTTTGATAGAAGGCGCCCCAGAGGCCCATATGCGCCGACGAAAAGTTTGGCTCCATCCTGAGCGTCTTGTGGAGCTGCGCGATGGCGTCGTCATAGCGACGCAGGTAGACCAGGTGCCAGCCGAAAAAACACTGGAAGAAGAAATTGAACGGGTCCAGTTCCAGAGCTCGCTGCATCTCCGCCCGCGCTTCCTGCGAACGTCCCACCGAGATCAAGAGATCCGAGTAGAAAAGGCGCGCGCCCGCATCGTTGGGGTTGAGCTGGATGGCCCGTTGGAATTCTACCTCGGCGCCGCTCCAGTCCCATTGGCCTAGCCTGAGATGGCCCAAAGTGAGATGAACTTCCGCGAGCGTGTCGTCCAGTTCCAGGGCTTTTAACGCGGCCGCCTTCATCTTCGGGAATGCCTCACGGGGGGGCATGAGCCCAATATCCCCGCGGATGAGCCAGGTGTCGGCGATGCCCGCGTACGCCAGCGCGTAGTTCGGATCTTTCTCCAAAGCGAGCTGGAAGTAGTCCAGCGCGATGTCGGCGTGCTCTCGTGAAAGTTTGTACCAGTGAAAGCGGCCCTTGAGATAGGCCTCGTAGGCCTCGGGGTTGACCCGCGGAGCGTTCGCCAGGCGCCGGGCTTCCTCCGGCGTGACCGCCACCTTGATCTCCTGGGCGATGGCCCGCGCCAGTTCACTCTGCAAGAGCAGCACGTCCTCAAAGTCGCGCTCGTAGCTCTCCGCCCACAGGTGCGTGTCTGTAACGGGGTCGATGAGCTGCGCGGTAATGCGCACTCGCTGGCCCACGCGTAAGACGGAACCCTCCACCACCGCGTCCACATGCAGTTCCTCGGCAATCTCCGGGAGGGACTTGGCGGTTCCCTTGTAGCGCATGGCCGAGGTACGCGAGATGACTTTCAAAGCCCGCAGCTTGGCCAGATCAGACATCAAGGCCTCGGTCATCCCATCCGCAAAGTACTCCTGCTCGGGGTCGCGGGAGAGGTTCGTCAGCGGCAGCACCACCAGCGACCGAATGCCTTTCCGACGAGTTCGACGTCTTCGCCTGGGGATGGAAACGGCAGGCGCCGGGCTGGTGGAAATCCCTGATGGCGCCGCGAGCGCCCGGAGGGCAGCCAGCAACTCTTTGGGGGATTGGCAGCGCTTTCTCGGGTCTTTCTCCAGACACTTGAGAATGAGGTCGTCCAGCCCGGCGGAAATTTCCGGGTTCAACTGCCGGGGCCGCACGGGCGCCTGGTGCAGGATGTCGCCCGCCAGGGCGGCGGCCAGAGCGGCCGGGAAAGCCCGCCGGCCGGTGGCCATCTCATAGAGCACGGCGCCCAGCGCCCAGACGTCCGCGCGCGTGTCCACTGGCTCGCCGCGCAACTGCTCCGGGGCCATATAGGGCAAGGTGCCCGCCACGGTCATGGCGCCGCTGAGGGTCGCGGTCAACTCGGCCTCGCCCGCGGCCCGGTGCAACCTGGCCAGGCCAAAGTCGAGC